>NZ_JAQQPS010000009.1:0-231586 GCF_036688685.1 Massilia sp. S19_KUP03_FR1
GCGCCGCCGTTGCCGCCGCCGGTCCCTGCGCCGCCGGATGCGCCCGGCCTCGAAGGGCGCGTCACCTTGCTCGATGGCGCCGGCGCGTATCTGGCCGGGCGTGCGCCGGGACGCGAGCCGTCGGCGCGGCGCCGCATCATGAGCAACGGCGCGCTGGCCGGCTACCTGCTGGTCAGCCAGCCGCCGCGTCCCGCCGATGCGCTGGCCACTGCCTTCCTGGCCCAGTTGAGCAGCAGCCTGTGGACCATCGGCGCGGCCAGCATCGCGCTCTCGGCGATCGCCGCCATGCTGTTGGCGGCCAACTTCCGCCAGCCGATCGACCGGCTGGCACAGGGCGCGCGGGCGCTGGCCGAGGGCCGCTTCGATGTGCGCCTGGCGCAGGACCGGGGCGACGAACTGGGCGACCTGGCCGCCAGCTTCAATGCCCTGGCCAGCCGGCTCGACGCGGCCGAAGACGAACGGCGCAGATGGGTGGCCGATACCTCGCACGAATTGCGCACGCCGCTGTCGGTGCTGCGCGCGCAGCTCGAAGCGATCCAGGATGGCGTGCGCGCGCCCGACCCGGCCACGCTGGCCTCGATGCTGCGCCAGGTGCTGTCGCTGAACGCGCTGATCGACGACCTGTATGCGCTGGCGCGGCTGGACGTGGGCGTGCCCGATTATGTTTTTGCCCCGCTCGACCTGGCGGCGCTGGCGCGCGAGCAGGCGCAAGCCTTTGGCGCCAGGTTCGCGCAGGCGGGCCTGGATCTGGCCGTCGATACGCTCCCGCACGGCGCGACGGTGCTGGCCGATGCCGACGCCCTGCGCCAGGTGCTGGCGAATGTGCTGGAAAACTGCTGCCGCTACACCGCCGCTGGCGGCGTGGTGTATGTGCACGGCAGCCTGGACGCTTCACATGTCACCCTCATCGTCGACGACAGCGCGCCCGGTCTGGCGCCGGCCGACCTGGCACGGCTGGGCCAGCGTTTCTTCCGCGTCGACGCTTCGCGCAGCCGCGCGCTGGGCGGTGCGGGCCTCGGCCTGGCGCTGTCGCAGCGGATCGTGGCGCAACATCAGGGCACGCTGCGCTTCGACAGCGCGCCGCAAGGCGGCCTGCGCGTGGCCGTCACGCTGCCGCGCGCGCCGGCATGAGCGCGCGCGTGATGATCGTCGAGGACGAGCCGGAACTGGCCGCGCTGGTGGCCGACTACGCGCGTGCCGCCGGCCATGACGCCACCGTGTTCGGTGACGGTGCGCTGGCGCTGCAAGCCGTGCGCGCCGAGCCGCCCGACGTCCTGGTGCTCGACCTGATGCTGCCCGGGCTGGACGGCGTAGCGGTCTGCCGCGCGGTGCGCACCTTCTCGACCCTGCCGATCATCATGGTAACCGCGAAGGTGGAGGAGATCGACCGCTTGCTGGGCCTGGAAACCGGCGCCGACGACTACCTGTGCAAACCGTTCAGTCCGCGCGAACTGATGGCGCGCATCAAGGCGCTGCTGCGCCGCAGCGGCTACGTGCAGCCTTTGCTGACAGTCGATGCTGCCGGCCAGCGCGTGCTGGTGCGCGGCCAGGCGCTGGATTTGACGCCCAGCGAATTTGCGATTCTGGCCGGGATGGCGCGCCGCCCGGGGACGGTCTTTTCGCGCGCCCAGCTGCTCGACCTGGCCGCGCAGGACAAGCTGGAAACGGCTGACCGCGCCGTCGACAGTCACATCAAGAACCTGCGCCGCAAGCTCGCCGCCGTGCTGCCTGGCGCGGAGCCGATCACGTCCCTGTACGGGCTGGGTTACCGCCTCGACGTGTAGGCAGCGTCCACGGTTTCTCCACAATTGCTGCCGATACTGGACGTTCCCAACCACGGAGTGTCCCATCATGAAAACCGTTTATTTGCCGGCTTTGCTGTCCATCCTCTTTGTCGCCCAGCGCGCGTCGGCCGCACCGTTGCCGCCAACCAGGGCAACGCAACACGTTCTCTGCCAGGAAAATGGCCGCGCATGTCCGGTGGCGCCGGTCGCACCGCCGGCACCGCCGGCGCCACCAGCGCCACCAGCGCCCGAGGACATGCAACGACAGCGGCTCGGGTCCGCCGAGGAACCCCTGGCGCCGCCGGCCCCACCACGGCCGCCGAAGCCGCCCAAACCACCGAAACCACCGGCACCGCTGCCGGAGGGGGCCGATGCGCAGTAATTTCCCGGCGAGGAGATTCTTTTTTTTGCGGTATCGAAATGCAAGTTATTATTGGTTTCCACATTCACGACTGCCCGGGAGACTCCATGACTCGCATGACGTTTTCACGCCGTACCTTGTGCGCCGCCGTCGCGGCGTTAGCCTGCCTGCCATCCGTGGCCGCGTTTGCCGCGCCGTTTGCATCAAGCCGGATCAGCGTGCAGATTGAAGGCAGCGGCCCGGATGTGGTGTTGATCCCGGGTCTGAATTCCTCGCCGCGCGCATGGGCGTCGACCGTGGCCGCCATGCCGGGTTACCGCTACCACCTGGTGCAGTTGGCTGGCTTCGGTGGTGCGCCTGCCGCTGGCAACAAGGCGGGCGACGTGGTCGCGCCGGTGGCCGAAGAAATCGCGCGCTACCTCAGCGAGGCTGGCCTCAAACGGCCCGCCGTGATCGGCCACTCGATGGGCGGCACGATCGGCCTGATGCTCGCTGCCCGCCATCCGGACGCGCTGGCGCGCCTGATGGTGGTCGACATGGTGCCGGCGCTGGGCGCCATGTTTGCCGGGCCGGACGCCACGCCGGCGCAGGTCGAAGCGGTGGCGGACCGGATCGCGCTTGCCATGCGCAGCGCGAGCCCGGCGCAGCGCAGAGCGAGCGCCGCCGTCACCATCAACGGCATGGTCGACAATCTGGCGATGCGTCCGGTGGCCTTGCACGATGTGCTGGCCAGCGACCCGGACGTCGGTACGCGTGCCTTTCACGAGCTGCTTTTGACCAACCTGGGTCCGGAACTGGGCAAGATCACGGTGCCGGTGAGCGTGCTGTACGTCCAGACCAGGGGCGTACCGATGACGCCCGAACAGTTCGACGCGGTCTATCAAAGCGTCTACGCGCCGATCGCAGGCGTGACCCTGAAGCGGATTGCCAACAGCGCCCACTTCATCATGTGGGATCAGCCGCAGCGCTTCCAGTCGGAAGCCAAGGCCTTCCTGGGCCCACGCTGACGGTCACAGACTGGCGTGCTCCAGGATCTCCTGCCCCATCAGCACGCAGTCGCCCTGCATTTGCGCGTAAATGAAATGCATGCGGTACTGGCCCTTGTAGACATTGCCCCACACCTCCAGCACATCGAACTGCTGCTTCCGGTTGGCCGGATTGCGGATCGGCGCCAGCACTTTGACTTCCTGGGCGATTTCGATGCGCTGGTCCGGGCCGAGATGAAAGCTCAGCAAGCGCTGCGCCTGGCCGGCGGCAGCGGCGGCGCAGTGGTGCACCGGGGCGCCCTGCGCGCCGGCCGCATGGACACTCAAAGCGCAACTGAAAGTGCATGCAAGTAGTTTTTTCATAGGTCACCTGTCGGGGCGTCTCGGGCGCGCGCTCAAAGCGGCGCCATCCGTAACCAGTGTACGGGACCTGGCGTATTTTTGGCGACATGGGCACGGTTGCCGGGCGCGGCCATTCCATGGGAATATGGCACGCTTCTGTCAATGCGAAAGTCGCCCCATGCACCTGCGTCGCGCCGTCCCCGCCGATTTTTCCGGCATGTGGCCCATCTTCCAGGAAGTGGTGGCGTCCGAATCGACCTATGTTTTCACTGCCGATACCAGCGAGGCGGAGGCGTTCGCGTACTGGTTCGGTCCCGGCGTGACGTCGTACGTGGCAGAAGAGGGCGGGGCGGTCGTGGCGATGTACAAGCTCGTTGCCAACCAGGTTGGCCTGGGCGGCCATGTCGCGAATGCATCGTTCATGGTGGCCGCGCGCGCCGGCGGCAGGGGGATCGGGCGTCAGCTTGGCCTGCATTGCCTGCAACAGGCGCTCGAGGCCGGGTTTTTGGCCATGCAATTTAATTTCGTGGTCAGCACGAATGCCGCGGCGGTCAAGTTGTGGCAGAGCCTCGGCTTCACCATTGTCGGCACCTTGCCGCAGGTATTCCGGCACCGGGAGCTCGGGCTGGTCGATGCCTTCGTCATGCACCGCTTCCTCGAATAAGGGGCCGGATTATCCGGTCCATCGCGCAGCCCCTTCCTGAATTCGTAAGAAAGCAACGCGCCCTTTTGAGCTGGCGCAAGCAGTGGGCACAGCCTGCCTGAGACTGGTCTTACTCCGATATCGTGGTCCTTCCATTCCAACCGGAAATGTGAGGGCGCTTGATGGACGCGTTTGCAAGAAATGATCTGGTCAAGTCGCTGGCGCGCTTTTCCAGCACCACCAGGCTGTACGCACTGACGGTCGGCGACGACGACGTGCTGGTCGAAGCCTTCCTGGCCGACGAGGCCATCCAGGCAATTGGCGTGCGCGACGTGATTGCCCTGTCGACCAGCGCCTATCTCGACCTGGAAGCGCTGCTGGGTCAGCCCGCCAGTTTGTCCATCAGCCTGGCCGACCGCAGCCGTACCAGCTTCAGCGGTTTTATTACCGAAGCGTCGATGTTATCCTGCGACGGCGGCTTCGCCCGCTACTGCCTGCGCATTGCGCCGTGGATGTGGCGCCTGGAACAGGTGCAGAATTGCCGCGTGTGGGAAAACAAGACCGTCGTCGAAATCATCGACGACGTCTTCCGCTATTACCAGCCGCAGGCGCGCTGGCGCTGGAGCAGCGAGACCGCGCGCTTCATGAACGATGCCGTGGCGCGCACGTACTGCTGCCAGTACCGCGAATCGGATTTTGATTTCATCCGCCGCCTGTTGACCGAAGAAGGCCTTTGCTGGCGCTTCGAGCAGGACAAGGATGGCCATTGTTGTGTGCTGTTCTCGAACAGCACGCAACTGTGCGCGGTGCCGGAAGACCCCAGCAGTGCAGTTGATGGCGGGGTGCGCTACCACGGCGCGCGGCCCGGCGAGCGCCAGGACACGGTGCAGGCCATGCACAGCACGCGCAGCCTGCTGTCGACCGTTGTCACCGTGCTCAGCACCGACTACAAGCGGCGCCACAACATCACGGCCAGCTCGCCATCGCGCTATCCCAACGGCGCCAATACGCAGGCGCTGGAAGTGTTCGACCACCCCGGCGCGTATGCCTACGCCGACGCCTTCCAGGCACGCCGCTACGCCGATCTGCACATGGAAACGCTGGAAGCGCGCTCGCTGACCTGGCTGGGCCGCTCAACCGTGCGCACCTTGCGCGCGGGCACGCGCGTGACGATCACCGACATGCCGCTCAAGCGCCTGGGCCGCGCGCCGGCCTTCACGGTGACGCGCGTGACCAGCATCGGCATCAATAACCTGCCGCCGTCGGCCACGCAGGCGCTGGCGGCACTGTTCGAGCCGCTCGCGGACATCCTGGAAGAATTTGCCCCACAGCGTGACCCCGACATGCTGGCGCTGCTGTGCGCACAGGCGACGCAATCGGGCTACGCCAACTGTTTCGACGCCATTCCCGCCGACCGTCCCTGGCGCGCGCAATTGCCCGGCGCAGAGGCGGGGCTGCATCCGCTTCCCACCGCGATTGGCGCGCAAACGGCGCTGGTGGTCGGCCCCGGTGGAAGCCGCCGTCCGGATGGCGCGAGGGAAATCTATTGCGACAAGCTGGGCCGGGTGCGCATCCGTTTTCACTGGCAGGACGAAACGGCCAGTTGCTGGGTGCGTGTGGCGCAGCGGGCGGCGGGCGGTTCCAAATCGCAATTCCTGCCGCGCATAGGCCAGGAAGTGTTTGTTCAGTTCATGGAAAACAATATCGACCGGCCGGTGATTGTTGGCGCGCTGTACAACGGGCAGGGAGAAGGCGGCCACTACGCCACGCCGGGCGGCAAGACGGTGCGGCTCAGGCAAACCGAATACTTTGCCCGTTCCACCGACCACGCGCGCGTGGCGCAGGGCAACCTGGCCGGCACCAGCAGCCCGGTCTGGCACGGCGCCTCGCCCGCGTTCACCGGGCACCGCAACGATGCAGCCCAGTGGGGCATCCGCAGCAAGGAATTTGGTGGCAGCGGCTACAACCAGTTGCTGTTCGACGACACCGATGCGCGGGGGCGGGTCCAGCTCAAATCGACCGGTGCGGCGACCGAGCTCAATCTGGGTCACCTGATCCACACGGCCGACAATTATCGGGGCAGTTTCCGCGGGCTGGGCGCCGAGTTGCGCACCGATGCCTATGGCGCAGTGCGTGCCGGTGCTGGCTTGCTGATCACGAGCTACAAGATCGCGCACAGCGCGAAGGCACGCGAGCCGGTTGGGGAAAATGCCGCCGGGGTCGCGATGCTGCAGCAAGCATCAAACATGGCGGAGCGCTTCCATGGCGCGGCGACCACGCACAAGACGGTCGGCGTGGCGCAAGCGCCCTTGCAATCGCTGCTCGCGGCAGTTTCCGGCAAGGACGATGCGCCCATGATCGGGGCGGCCGAACCCCTGCCGAAGCTGGCGCAACCCATCATCGCCGTTTCCGCCCAGGGCGGCCTGGGCGCGGTTGCCGGCCAGGATGTGCAACTGGCGACCGGCGACGCTGTTTTCCTGCTCAGCGGCGCCGACACCCAGTTTTCCACCGGTGGGCAGCTGCGCGTGCATGCGGGCCAGGCCATCGGCATGCTGGGCGGCGCCGTAAAACCGGGCGAGGGCGGCGTTGGCATGCAGCTGATCGCCGCGCAGGATGACATCGACTTTCAGGCCCAGGCCGACACGCTGACGGTACAGGCGCGCGATGAGGTCAATGTCATCAGCGCGAATGCGCACATCGACTGGGCGGCGGCGAAGTCGATCAGCCTGTCGACGGCGGGCGGGGCGAATATCACGATTGCGGGCGGGAATATTACGGTGCAGTGTCCGGGCAAGTTGACAATCCATGCTGGCGTAAAAAGCTTTGTGGGGCCGGCAAAATTGCATTATCCAATGCCCAGCTTGCCGGACCAGGTATGTGTGGAATGCCTGAAGAAGGCATTGGCGGCTGGCGTGGCCTTTACAACGGTGGAGTGAATCATGCTGATCGATCCGTTTTCGTCGAACTGGCAGGATCGTCTGACTAGCCAGCACGCTGGCCTGGCCGAGGGGCGACAACTGTTCCTGCTCATCGACGGCGCTTTCCTGCCTGACTTTTATCGTGAAGTTGAAAAGGTATCGCCTGTCTCGCTGCTGTTCGAACAGTTGCCGGCCTGCTCGGAAAAAATGCGGTCCGTCTCGCCGTTCCTGGTGTCCTGTTCCCCGCCGCCCGTCGGCCTTGGGCGCGCGCTTGGCAAGTGCAGCGGCTGGCCCATGCTCAGTGCAATCGAGACGCCTGAACCCATCGCGACGCTGGCACAGCGCCTCGCTGCCTGGTGCATTGTTGAAAACGATGGTCAGCGTTTCAATTTCCGTTTTCCCGATACGCGCAGGCTGCCAGGCTTGTTCGCGGCCCTGTCGGCGCGTCAACGCGGCTCACTGGCGGGGCCGGCGCGGCGCTGGTCCTGGATTGGCAGGGATGGCACCTGGAACGAGCTTGGACTGCCGGAGATTGCGCAGAACTTCGCGCAGCGCCCGATCCTCGATCACAAGCAGTTTGCCGCGATGGTCGGCGACAGCGAAGTCGACGAGGCCATTCTCTTGCTGCGAGACCGCGGCCCATTGCCAGCGCAACGGCCATCGGAAATATATGGCCTTGTCAGCGACGCCAGACGTGTCGCTGGCCTGTGTCGATTCGATCCGGACATCTGCCTGGACTGGTGTGGCCACTGCCTGCACAACGGTGTTCGTCTTCGTGACACCGACGGTACTGCCGCCGCATTGGCATGGCGCGCCACATTGATGCCAGGAGAAGCGTGATGGTTCCCGTATGCAGTTTCAAATTGGCCTTGAAAAAAATGTTGATCGCAAGCCTGCTGCTGACAACGATGCTATCGGCTTGCGGCAGGCCTGGCAGTCCGGTCAGTTCCGATGTACCCGTCAGTGTCCATGCCGTCAATTATAGCGACGAGGAATTCCAATACACACTGGAAGACCCGGCCGATCCGTCGAACCTCGGCGGCGGTGAGGCAATTGGTCGCTTTGCCGCTGGCGGGACAATGTGCTGTTACAGCCTCCCGAAGAAGTGGCGGCCAGGGATGAAAGTAAAACTCAACTTTGAACTGTATTTTCCTAATCCATCAGGGGGCGATGCTCGGAAGACGAAAAATACTGAGATGGTCGACATTCCACAGTACATAAATCCGGAAGAGCTATGGCTGGTCCGTGCCGCCCACGGTGAAATGAGTATTGTGCTGAGTAATGTTCAGCCTGACCATCCAAAGTGGACCGGGCCAGTCAAAGGATGGCCAGTGCCGACATTGGCATATTACAGAGAGCGCGCCGATATTTACATCAATAATTCAAAAGGAACTATTGATGCACTTCAAGAGTTATCTAAAGGAATGCGGAGTGCGCCGGAAGAAACCGCGAAAGGAATGTGGGAGCTAAATGAGCGGTATGACCGAAAAGCTAATTTTGGATATGCTGGCTACAAGGATAAAAAATACCAGGAATTTCTGCGAGCTGATTTCGATAAATCGCTTGCTGAAGAAAAGGAAAATTTGAAGCTACTAGAGGCGAACCGACCATGACCGCGAAACTGTGTAGTGAATTAAAATATAATTTCTGCAATGCATCGGCGCGAAATGATTTTTTTGATGGATCTGAGCGTGCCAAAGTAAATAGGTTTGAAAAATTAGAGCAGCCTTCCGTGGGTAGCCCAACAACTGGCTGTAAAACAAATTTATATTTTGGATTTTTCTTTGATGGAACAAAGAACAACTACGTCCTTGCCGAGAAAAACAAAACCCACTCCAATATCGCTCGCTTGTACGACTGTTATCCCGGACTGAGTGTCCCGAACGTTCTGCCAAAAATAACCGATTGGGAATACGATCCGTCACGCTATACGCATTTTTTCAGGACGTATATCCCCGGCGTCTCCTCGCCATTCAAGGACGTGAACGATAGTGGACAGGGACTCGATCTCCAGCGCGGTGCTGCTACCGGATATCTCGGCGAAGCACGCATCATATGGGCCTTGCTTCAGGCGCTCAACAACGTCCATCGCTACTTTCTGAAAGCCCCGCTGCTTACACCACAAGAAACGACATCGTTCGTGAAGAGCGTCGTTTTGAACAAAAGCCGGCGTCGGCAGATGACGCCTGCGCCTGGCGAGGTGACTGACGACGAAAACAGCAGTGCGGATCACCTTACCAGACAGGCGTTTGAAGAAGTGCTTGGTCGACTACACTGCGCGGTTAAGCAGCACTGGCCGGACAAGAAAGCCGGGCGTCCTCCCAAGATCGATCCCGGCATCGTACGAAAAATCCATATCTCCATTTTTGGCTTTTCGCGCGGTGCGACACAGGCCCGGGCCTACACGAACTGGCTCATGTCACTGTGCAAGCTGGACGCCCGATTGTGCGGGAGAGGCAACACCATGACTCTGGGCGGCTTTGACGTCGCGTTTGATTTTCTGGGGTTGTTTGACTCGGTTGCATCGATTGGCGCAGGCAATACATTGGGCAACAGCGTTTTGGGCAAGATGTTCGATGGGCACGGCGCATGGGCCGACGCCGAGGAGAGCCTCCGCATTCCAGACAACATCACGTGTCTGCACCTCGTTGCGGCGCATGAAGTGCGGCGCAGTTTTCCATTGGATTCAATCTTTGCTGTCGGCGATGTCACGACGTCAAATTGCACCGAAATTGTCTTGCCCGGTGTGCATTCGGATCTGGGTTGCGGGTATGCGCCAGGTGAACAGGGGCGCGGTAGGGATCCAGAAGGCAAGGATATGCTGACCCGTATTCCGCTGCTGCTCATGTACCAGTCAGCCCGCCTCGCCGGTGTGCCCCTGAAGCTGGAACTCGCCAGTGACATCGCAAAACAACGGTTCGCCGTAGCGCCTGAAACGATCAACGCCTTCAATGCTTATATTAATGCCTGCAAGACAAAAATCGGCTCCTTGACAGCGATTATGCGAGAACAGGGAAATTATTACATGCAGTGGCGAATTCTTCGTCGCCACACGGGGGGGGGGACCGCTGGAGAAAACTGAGAGCTATGGCCGTGCCAGTAGATTTGATCAGAATGATTTACGTAGCGCGAACTGGGAATTTGAAGCCGAAATCAAGGCGTTCAGTGCCTGGTTGGGCAGCAAGGGCAAGAAGTTCCGACCGGTAGCGCAAAGGCCAGGGTTCGAAAATGACTACGAAAACGAATGGGAGGAAATTGCGCTCTGGTGGAACACCCGGCCGAGTCTCGCAGCCGAGATCGCACATTTCTTCGATGAGTACGTGCACGACTCGCGCGCCTGGTTCAAGCTCATTCCTGGTAACCCGGACAACGAAGCCGACATGATCGCCCTGCTCAAGAAATGGGATACCAAGCGAATGCAGGCGCTCAACGACAACGCCGAGTTCTACAGACGGTTCGCACTCACCCACGGGGACGCGGCCGCACAGCGTGCGCGGCAAAAGACGCCATGCCCCGTCGCGAAGGATGGCTTGAGCGATGAGCAGCGCACCGCCGCGCAGGAATACGCCCGCACCCAGAAAATTCCGACCATGACGACGAGCGGTCGCGAGCCGTTTGAGGCGTATTACATCTCGTCGCGCGGTGGTTATTTACGTTACCGAAAAATCTACGGGGGCTGGGACAGCGTGCTGATTTCTCGAAATGACAGCGCCGACGGCGACCAGGAAAACGTCGCGTGAGCCTGGCTGGATCAGTACACGTCGCGGCAATACCGCCCCGCCACATCCAGTGCCTCCAGCGCATCCGCGCCCAGCGCCTGTTCCAGCGCTGCGTGCACCCCGCCGGCCATCCCCTGCAAACTGCCGCAGACATAAATGGCCGCACCGCGCGCCACCCAGGCGGCAATGTCGGCAGCGCGCTCGTCGACGACCTGCTGCACATAGCGCGGCCGCGCCGGGTCGCGCGAATAGGCCAGGTCGAGTTCGGCGAGGCCGCCGCTCCGGCGCCAGTGCTGCAATTCATCCGCGCACAGCGCGTCATTTGCAGGGCTGCGCTCGCCAAAAATCAGCCAGTTCTCTTTCGAGCCTGCATCCACGCGTGCTTTCAAATGGGCACGCAGGCCGGCCAGCCCACTACCATTGCCGATCAGGATCAGCGGCCGGCCGGCATTGCCATTCAGGCGGAAACGCTGGTGCGCGCGCACGCGCAGCGAAATCACATCGCCTTCCTGCGCGCCAGCACACAGCCAGCCAGACGCGGCGCCGTTGCTGCCGTCGTCATTGCGGTGCAAGCGCACCATCAAGCCAAGATGACCTTCGCCCGGCACCGACGCGATCGAATAGTCGCGCGGGTGCGCGTCGTGCGGCGGCGTGATCTGCACCAGGTCGCCGGCTTCCCAGTGCGGCAGGGCGGCGTCGCTTGGGCTTAGCGCGATGTGAAACAGCGGCGCGCCCGCGCTGCCGGGGTTTAACTGGCGCCGCGTGACGATGCGCCAGTTGCCGAATGCCGGCGCTTCCCAGTCGGGCGCGTCGCTGGTGCCGGCCACGTGGCTGAGTTGATGCTGCCAGTCGGCAATCGCGGCTGGGGCGCCCTTGTCGACGTCGATCCGGTCGAACAGCGGCCGGGCGCCGCGCGCCTGCAGCCAGGCGTCCAGGCCGCGTCCGAAGCCGCAATAGTTGGTGTAGCTGCTGTCGCCCAGGGCCAGCACGCCGTAATGCAGGTGCGCCAGGTCCGGGGTGGCAGCCATGATGTTCTGGGCGAAACGGGCGGCGCTGTCGGGCGCATCGCCTTCGCCGTAGGTGCTGACGATGAACAGCACGCGCGTGGCACTGGCCAGCAAGGTGGCGTCCACACTGCCGATGTCGACGGCGTGCGCATGCAGCCCGCTGGTCGTCAGCGTCGCGGCCGTGCGCCCGGCCAGAAATTCGGCGCTGCCGGTCTGGCTGGCGTAGACCACCAGCCAGTCGGCGCCCTTTGGCATCGGCCTGGCAGGTGGTCGGCGCAGCTTGGCGATGCACAGCGCGGCGTAGCTCAATAGCAGCAGCCCGGCGCCACCGAGGCGGATCGGTTCGAAACTGATCATCGCAGCAGCGCGCGGTAAGCGCTGGTGGTAATCTCTGCCAGCGCGCCTGGTCGGCGCACCAGGAAGCGCGCAGCCAGGCCGCGCTGTTCGGCAAACGCCAGGCCGTCGACTGCGCCGAGGACGGTGAGGACGGTCGAGAGCGCGTCGGCTGCCATGCAGGAGGGGTGTAATACGGTCACGGATGCCACATCATTGGTAATCGGATAGCCAGTGCGCGGGTCGAGCGTGTGCGACGCGCGCTGCGTGCCATAGGAAAAATAACGCCGGTAGTCGCCCGACGTGGCAAGAGCCAGGCCGTGCAGCGCGGCGATGGTGGCGCTGGCGGTATCCGCGTCATGGGCATCGGGCACGCCTTCGAGCGCCACCCACCACGGCTGGCCATCGGGCTTGACGCCGGCGCCGCGCAATTCGCCGCCCACTTCCACCAGATAGTGCTGCACGCCCTGCATGCGCAGGCAGCGCGCCAGCTGGTCGACCGCAAAACCTTTCGCCACGGACGATAAATCGAGCTGCACGCCGCCCGGCTGGAACAGCCTGCGCGTCGCAGCATCGTATTGCACCGCGTGTTTCGCCTGCATGACAGCATCGATGGCGGCCGGCGAGGGTGCGTAAAAGTGGGCCTCATCGAACCTGCGCTCGGGGCCGAAGCCCCACAGGTTGACCAGCGCGCCGGCGCAGGGATCGTAGGCGCCGCCGCTGTCACGCGACACGTCCAGCGCATAGGCAATCACCGTCGCGAATTCGGCGGGCAGCGTCTGCCAGGTGCCGGCCGGGGCGCGGTTGAAGCGCCCCAGGTCGGAACCCGCTTCCCAATGGCTCATCTGGGCCACGACCTGGTCCAGTTCAGCCTGCAAGTCGGGCCAAGGCGCATCGACCACGGCCTTGACCGACCAGCTGGTTCCCATGCTTAGGCCGGCCACTTCCCGCACCACGCTGCCGAAGCGCGGCGGCGTGGGGTCGATGTCGATGGGGACGAGTACGTTTTGCAAAAGGCTAATTACTCCGGCAGGACGGCCAGCGTGGCGGTGTAGCTGTAGCGTTTCGCGCCATTTTCCGGCGGACCCTTGCGCTGGTCGTTCGGGTAGCTGGTGCCCAGCCAGTACTGGTTGGCGGACGGCAGCTTGATGGCAGCTTCGCCCTTGGCATCGGTCACCAGGCGAATTTCGCCCAGCACGCCGCGGTAGCGCACGCCACCGGCAATCAGGCTGAACGGTTGATTGGCCAGCGGCTTGCCGTCCAGCGTGAAGCGCATGCGCGCCGTTTCGCCGGTACGCAGTTCGGTCGGGTTGGTCAGCGGGATCATTTCCAGGCCTTCGCCACTCGGTTTGAAGGCGCCCATGCTCGCCTTGTTGGCAGTCACAAACGTCTCGATGCGGGTGTGGTTGGTGCTGCGCGTGACATCGGTGGCGCCAGCCGGCAGGTCAGCCTCGTTGCGGAAGCGCTTCATTTCGCCGCCCAGCTTGTAGCTACCCATGGTGTTGCTTGAGACCAGCGATACTTTATAGGTGCCGTCCTTTGGCAGTTTCAGGTCGACACTGCTGCGGAAACGGCTTGAAGTGGGGGCCGGAATGGCCGTCACCGCACCATCCGGGTCGGTGACCATGGCGCCGTCGAATTTCATGGTGTTGGTGTCGAACTCGAACAACTGGTCGGAAATGGCGCCGTCGATCGTGACGGTGACTTCCTTCGCCTCGATGAAGGTGTTGGTCGGCATGATCCATGGCTTGTGCGCGGAAGCGCCGGCGGCGATGCTCGCCAGCACGAGGGCCAGGACTGTTTTTTTCATTGTTTTCATGTTGGCGCGTCCTTCAAGGGGCAAGATTAAGGATTGATACTGAGGGCGACTTTGCCCAGTTCTTCCGTACCTGCGGCGCTGGCAGCGATCTTGCCGCCCTTGGCCGGCCACGTGAACGGCACTTTCACCAGTTCGCGCCCGCCCGATTCACGCGACGCTTCCACCACCAGCTTGTAGTCACCGGCGGCCAGCTTGTCGATGCCGGTCTTGGCCGGGCCGAAGGAAATCGTCTGTTCGCCCGCCGCGCGGGTGGCGCCGCTCATGCCATCCATTGCCGTCATGTCGCGCCCGGCCTTGCGCCACCAGGTGCGCAGGTCCTTGAGCCACTTGGCGCCGCCGTTGTCTTTCTTTTTCAGGTCGTACAACACGGTCAGGTTGGCCGCCACGCTCTGGTCGGCGCGTTCGATCCACATCGCCACGTAAGGGCGGTGGTACTCCGCCACGTTCAGTTGCGGAATCTCGAACTTGACGGTCAGGTCGGCAGCCGTGGCCCAGCCGGACAGCACTGGCAGGGTGAGGACGAGCGAATGGGACAGTTTCATGTAAACCCTAGTAGTAAAGTGAAAGTCAGTGGACGAATAACAGCGCCAGCACGATCGGCAACACGATCCCGAAGCCAATCACCGGCCAGGTCGAGGGCCGATTGGCCGCGTGGAACTTCAAAATCAAGAATCCGGTGATGCAAAACACCAGGCTGGCCAGCGCAAAAATATCGATGAACCAGCTCCACACGGCGCCGGCGTTGCGGCCTTTATGCATGTCGTTCAGCCAGGAAATCCAGCCGCGGTCGGTTTTTTCGTACTCGGCGCCATCGACGCCGATGCGCACCCATGCATCGCCACCCGGGCGCGGCAGGGCGATATACGCGTCTTCCTCGCTCCATTCGGCGGCCTTGCCGGCCACCTCGACCGGGAAGGTTTTCTCGGCCCAGGCTGCCAGGCTGGTCGACAGCGGGGCGCGGCTATCCGGGTGCGCCTCGGCAAATTTCTGCAATTCGTCGGCCAGTGCCGGCGGCAAGGCCGCTTTCTGCCTGGTCACTTGCGGCTTCGCCTCGATCTGCGCGGCATGGTTCAGCGTGAAGCCGGTGATGCTGAACAGCAACATCGCCATCAGGCACATGGCGGAGCTGATCCAATGCCACTGGTGCAGGTTTTTCAGCCAGACGGCACGGCCCGCGCCGGGCAGGGCGGACGGTGCATTGGACGCAGCGGGGTAGTCGGGTGTTTTCATTAACGCAAATGATAACCATTATCATTTGCGAGGTCAACGGTGGAATGGTGAGAATCATTTCAATGTAACAAATTGAATGCGTCGGTTTTGTCGAATCGCATAGTGCGTTACAATGAATTGCTGTTCAGAGATCGTGAGTTGCAACTGTGATTTGCGTCTGTAAAGAGAATTGCAACACTGTCCTTCCCCACAACTTGATGTCAAGAAGTGCAATCCGCTAACCGGTCAGGCCGTGTCGCGGAAGGTTAGATTAACCCGCCAATTTCGCGAAGCGCGAAGAAAGGTGAGCAAGAATGATGCAACAATCCACCGCCAACTCTTATCTGTTCGGCGGTAATGCGCCGTACGTGGAAGAGTTGTACGAGTCCTATCTGGACAATCCTGGTTCCGTACCGGAGAACTGGCGCAAATACTTCGACGCGATGCAGCACGTGCCCGCCGTCGACGGCAGCTCCAAGCCCGACGTCGCCCACGCATCCGTCATCGCCTCGTTCGCCGAGCGCGCCAAAGCCGGCCCGATCCGTGTCGTGACCGCCTCGGCCGACGTCGAAATGGGCCGCAAACGCGTTGCCGTGACCCAGTTGGTCGCTGCCTACCGCTTCCTCGGCTCGCACTGGGCCAACCTCGATCCTTTGCAGCGCCAGGAACGCCCACCGATCCCGGAACTCGATCCGGCTTCGTACGGTTTCACCGACGCCGACATGGACGTCGTCTTCAATATCTCGAATACCTATTTTGGCCAGGAAACCGCCTCGCTGCGCGACCTGCTCAACTTCCTGCGTGACACCTACTGCCGTTCGATCGGCGCCGAGTTCATGTACATCGGCGATCCGGCAGAAAAGCGCTGGCTGCAGGAACGGCTCGAATCGATCCGTTCGACCCCGAGCTTCACCAAAGAGAAAAAGCTGCACATCCTCGACCGCCTCACCGCGGCCGAAGGCCTGGAGCGCTATCTCCACACCAAATACGTCGGCGCCAAGCGCTTTTCGCTGGAAGGCTCCGAGTCCTTCATCGCCTCGATGGATGAAACCATCCAGCGCGCCGGTGAAAACGGCGTCCAGGAAATCGTTATCGGCATGGCCCACCGTGGCCGCCTGAACGTGCTGGTCAACACCCTCGGCAAATCGCCGCAGGACCTGTTCGAAGAATTCGAAGGCAAGCACGCCGACGACCTGCCATCGGGCGACGTCAAATACCACCAGGGTTTCTCGAGCGATATCTCGACCCCGGGCGGCCCGGTCCACCTGTCGCTCGCCTTCAATCCGTCCCACCTCGAAATCGTCAACCCGGTGGTTGAAGGTTCGGTCAAGGCGCGCATGGAGCGTCGTGGCGACAAGGAAGGCAAGCAAGTGCTGCCGATCCTGGTTCACGGCGACGCCGCTTTCGCTGGCCAGGGCGTGGTCATGGAAACGCTGAACCTGGCGCAGACCCGTGGCTACGGCACCGGCGGCACCATGCACATCGTCATCAACAACCAGATCGGTTTCACCACCTCCGATCCGCGCGACGCCCGTTCCACGCTGTACTGCTCGGACGTCGTCAAGATGATCGAAGCGCCGGTGCTGCACGTGAACGGCGACGATCCTGAAGCCGTGGTGCTGGCGACCCAAATCGCCATGGACTACCGCGTCATGTTCGCCAAGGACGTCGTGGTCGACATCATTTGCTACCGCAAACTGGGCCACAACGAGCAGGACACGCCAGCGCTGACCCAGCCGCTGATGTACAAGAAAATTGCCAAGCACCCGGGCACGCGCAAGCTGTACGCCGACAAGCTGGCAGCGCAGGGCGTCACCGAAGCCGACTTCGGCGATAAAATGGTCGCCGCCTTCCGCGACGCCATGGATGCCGGCAAGCACACCGTCGATCCGGTCCTGTCCGACTTCAAAAACAAGTACGCCGTCGACTGGCTGCCATTCCTGAACCGCAAGTGGACCGACAGTGCCGACACCGCCGTGCCGATGACGGAACTGAAGCGCCTGGCCGCGAAAATCACGGTTGTGCCGGAAGGTTTCAAAGCCCACTCGCTGGTCGAGAAGGTGCTCAATGACCGCGCCACCATGGGCCGCGGCGAGATGAACCTCGATTGGGGCATGGGCGAACACCTGGCCTACGCTTCGCTGGTCGCCTCCGGCTACGCCATCCGCCTGTCGGGCCAGGATGCCGGTCGGGGAACGTTCGTGCACCGTCACGCGGTCCTGCACGACCAGAACCGCGAGCGTTGGGATGCCGGCACCTACGTGCCACTGTGCAACGTGTCGGAAAACCAGGCGCCATTCACGGTGATCGACTCGGTCCTGTCCGAAGAAGCCGTCCTGGCCTTCGAATACGGCTACTCGACCGCTGAACCAAACACGCTGACCATCTGGGAAGCCCAGTTCGGCGACTTCGCCAACGGCGCCCAGGTCGTCATCGACCAGTTCATCGCCTCCGGTGAAGTCAAGTGGGGCCGCGCGTCGGGCCTGACGATGATGCTGCCGCACGGTTACGAAGGACAAGGTCCGGAGCACTCGTCCGCCCGTCCAGAGCGTTTCCTGCAACTGTGCGCCGACAACAATATGCAAGTGGTGCAGCCGACCTCCGCGTCGCAGATCTTCCACTTGCTGCGTCGCCAGATGGTGCGCCAGTTCCGCAAGCCGCTCGTCATTTTGACGCCGAAGTCGCTGCTGCGTAACAAGGATGCCGGTTCGCCATTGACCGATCTCGCCAAGGGTGCGTTCCAGACCGTCATCGGTGAAGTCGACGACAAAATAGACGCATCGAAGGTCAAGCGCGTGGTGGCCTGCTCCGGCAAGGTCTACTACGACCTGGTCAACACCCGCAAGACGCGCGGCCAGACAGATACGGCCATCGTCCGCGTCGAGCAGCTGTATCCGTTCCCGCACAAATCGTTCGGCGCCGAATTGAAAAAATTCCCGAACGCGGTGGAAATCGTGTGGGCGCAGGACGAGCCGCAAAACCAGGGTGCATGGTTCCAGATCCAGCACAACCTGTTCGAGAGCATGGAAGCGGGCCAGAAGCTGGCCTATGCCGGTCGCCCGGCCTCGGCTGCGCCTGCAGTCGGTTATGCCGACAAGCACAATGCTCAGCAGAAAGAATTGCTGGAAACGGCGTTCTCCAAGCTCAAGGGTTTCATCCTGACGAAGTAATCACGATGTAAAGCACGCCGCGCATTTGCCGGCGTGCTTCTGCTTTCTCGCACAAAGAATATAAACGGAGTTATTAATGGCACAAATCGAAGTCAAGGTCCCCCAGTTGTCGGAATCGGTTGCAGAAGCGACCCTGTTGTCCTGGCATAAAAAAGTCGGCGAGCCGGTCGGCCGCGACGAAAACATGATCGACATCGAAACCGACAAGGTGGTCCTGGAACTGCCGGCCCCGGTCGCTGGCGTGATCGTGCAACTGCTCAAAGGCGACGGCGCGACCGTGGTGGCTGGCGAAGTCATCGCCATCATCGACACCGAAGCATCAGCCCAGGTCAGCCCGATTCAAGTGAGCTCGGTGCAAGTTGCACCGTCGCCTGCCACTGCTGCTGCACCACAGTCCAGCCCTGCCGCCACTGGCGGTTCGATGGCCGGTGTGGCGATGCCTGCTGCCGCGAAGATCCTGGCTGACAACAATATGAGCGCCACCGACGTGGCCGGCAGCGGCCGCGACGGCCGTGTGACCAAGGGCGACGCCCTCGGCGCCGTGGCAGCACCGAAACCGGCAGCTCCCGCCCCATTGGCACCAGCACCAGCCAAGCCAGCACTGCAACAAGTGTCGGCCGCAATCGTGCAAAACCTGGGCGACCGTCCGGAAGAGCGCGTGCCGATGAGCCGCCTGCGTGCCCGTATCGCCGAGCGCCTGCTGCAATCGCAGTCGACCAACGCGATTCTGACCACGTTCAATGAAGTGAACATGCAGCCGGTGATCGACCTGCGCAACAAGTACAAGGACAAGTTCGAGAAAGAGCACGGCGTCAAGCTGGGCTTCATGTCCTTCTTCGTCAAGGCTGCGGTTGCCGCGCTGAAGAAATACCCGATCATCAACGCATCGGTCGACGGCAACGACATCGTCTACCACGGCTACTTCGACATCGGTATCGCGGTCGGTTCGCCACGCGGCCTGGTGGTGCCTATCCTGCGCAATGCCGACCAGATGAGCATTGCCGAGATCGAAAAGAAAATCGGCGAATTCGGCGTGAAAGCCAAAGAAGGCAAGCTGACGCTGGACGACCTGACCGGCGGCACCTTCTCGATCTCGAACGGCGGCACCTTCGGTTCGATGATGTCGACCCCGATCATCAACCCGCCACAGTCGGCCATCTTGGGCGTGCACGCGACCAAGGACCGTGCTGTCGTCGAAAACGGTCAAGTCGTGGTTCGTCCGATGAACTACCTGGCCATGTCGTACGATCACCGCATCATCGACGGCCGCGAAGCCGTGCTGGGCCTGGTCACGATGAAGGACACGCTGGAAGATCCGGCACGCCTGCTGCTGGACTTGTAATCAATTGGCACGCGCGCGCAGGTAGCGCGTGCAAACACTCTTTAGTGGAGGGATGATCATGAATGTCTCCGATGAAATCAAGCGTTTGCACGAATTGCACCTGGCCGGCGCGCTGACCGACAGCGAGTTCATCCGCGCCAAGGAGAAGGTCCTGGCAGGTTCGACCGTGAACCTGAACAAGACCATCGGCGATGGCAGCATCACCGCCGAATTCTCCCGACTGCGCCGTTCGCGCACCGACCGCTGGTTGGGCGGGGTATGCGGCGGGATTGCAGTGGCGTCCGGCATCGATGCCTGGATCTGGCGGCTGGTGTTTGCGCTGTTCGGTGTGACTTACGGCGTGGGCATCCTGATTTATGTGCTGTTGTGGGTTTTTGTACCCGAGGAGTCGGGGATCCAAAGCACGCCTGCAGAACGCTAACGTATAAAAATACGACGCACGCAAAACCGTCATCCCCGCGCAGGCGGGGACCCATAGCACGCGAGCTTGACCACAAACGCATGCGTGGCATGGATCCCCGCCTTCGCGGGGACGGTTGACTGCGTCAAAATAAGGAACTTTAATGAGTGATACCAAAAACTTCGACGTCGTCGTCATCGGTGGCGGCCCAGGCGGCTACATCGCGGCAATCCGCGCAGCGCAACTGGGCTTTTCCGTCGCTTGCGTCGACGAGTGGAGCAACGCCAAGGGCGGTCCTGCCCCAGGCGGCACCTGCACCAACGTCGGCTGCATTCCGTCGAAAGCACTGCTGCAATCGTCCGAGCATTTCGAGCACGCCGGCCATTCGTTCGCCGAACACGGCATCGATGTCGCCGGGCTGACGCTGAACCTGCCGCAAATGTTGAAGCGCAAAGACCAGGTGGTCAAGCAGAACAACGAAGGCATCCTGTACCTGTTCAAGAAAAACAAGGTCACCTTCTTCCACGGCCGCGCGACCTTCGCCGGTGCGGCTGAAGGCGGCTACACCTTGAGCGTGACCGGCCCTGGCGCCGCAACGCTGTCGGCCAAGCACGTCATCGTGGCCACGGGTTCGAATGCCCGTGAACTGCCGGGTGCACCGTTCGACGAGAAGATCATCCTCTCGAACACCGGCGCGCTGGCGATCGATGCGGTCCCGGGCAAACTGGGCGTCATCGGCGCCGGCGTCATCGGCCTGGAAATGGGCTCCGTCTGGCGCCGTGTCGGTGCCGACGTCACCGTGCTGGAAGGTCTGCCGACTTTCCTCGGCGCGGTTGACGAACAGATCGCCAAAGAAGCACATAAACTGTTTACCAAGCAGGGCCTGAAAATCAGCCTTGGCGTGAAAATCGGCACCATCACCAAGCATGATAACGGCGTCACCGTGGAATACACCGACGCTGCCGGCGCCGCGCAGAAGGCCGAATACGACCGCCTGATCATCTCGATCGGACGCGTGCCGAACACCATCGGTCTGGGTGCCGAGGTGGTTGGTCTGGCATTGGACGAGCGTGGCTTCATCAACGTCGACGGCGAGTGCAAGACCAACCTGCCGAACGTCTGGGCAGTGGGCGACGTGGTGCGCGGCCCGATGCTGGCGCACAAAGCCGAAGAAGAAGGCGTGGCAGTGGCCGAGCGTATCGCTGGCCAGCACGGCCACGTCAACTTCAACACGATTCCTTGGGTGATCTACACCTCGCCGGAAATCGCGTGGGTTGGCCAGACCGAGCAGCAGCTCAAAGCCGCCGGCATCGCCTATAAAGCCGGTACCTTCCCGTTCCTGGCCAACGGCCGCGCACGCGCGCTGGGCGACACGTCCGGCATGGTGAAGTTCCTGGCTGACGCGACCACCGATGAAATCCTGGGCGTCCACATCGTCGGCCCGATGGCCTCCGAGCTGATTTCGGAAGCGGTCGTTGCGATGGAATTCCGTGCGTCGTCGGAAGACATCGCGCGCATCTGCCACGCGCACCCGTCGTTGTCGGAAGCGACCAAGGAAGCCGCATTGGCAGTCGACAAGCGTTCCTTGAATTTCTAATTTGTCTTCAGCTTCACCGGCCGGTGCGTCCTTCGTGGCGTGCCGGCTTTTTTTGTATTGTGTGCCCATGAACGTTCAAGAGTTTTACCAGCATGCGCTGATCGAGCGCGGCTTCAAATCCGATCCGGCCCAGCACCGCGCCGTCGACCGCCTGCAGCAGGCCTACGATGAATGGGTGCATTTCAAATCGCAGCGTTCGTCCACCTTCAAGCGCCTGATCAACCGGCCGGATGTGCCGCGCGGCGTCTACCTGTGGGGTGGGGTGGGGCGCGGCAAATCGTTTTTGATGGATTCGTTCTATTCTGTCGTGCCGGTGGTGCGCAAGACGCGCCTGCACTTCCACGAATTCATGCGCGACGTGCACCGCCAGCTCGATGAACTCAAGGGCGTGGCCAATCCGCTCGACCAGGTGGCGCTGCGCATCGCCAAAAAATACCGCTTGATCTGCTTCGACGAATTCCACGTGTCGGACATCGCCGATGCGATGATCCTGTATAACCTGCTCGGCGCACTGTTCAAGAATGGCGTGTCGTTCATCATGACGTCGAACTACGATCCGGACCTGCTGTACCCGGATGGCCTGCACCGCGACCGCATGCTGCCGACCATCGCGCTGCTCAAGGACAAGCTCGATGTGATGAACGTCGACGCCGGCATCGACTACCGCAAGCGTGCCCTGGAGCAGGTGGAAACCTTCCACACCCCGCTCGGCGCTGCTGCCGACAAAGCACTGCGCGACGCCTGGGGCAAGATTGCCGAGACCACCGACGAAGACCCGCGCGTGCATATCGAACACCGTGAAATTCGCGCGCTGCGGCGCGCCGGCGGCAGCATCTGGTTCGATTTTGCGACCCTGTGCGGTGGCCCGCGCTCGCAGAACGATTACCTGGAACTGGCCAGCCGCTTTCACACCGTGATCCTGTCCGGGATTCCGGCGATGTCGGCGTCGATGTCGTCCGAGGCGCGCCGGTTTACCTGGCTGATCGACGTGTTTTACGACCACAAGGTCAAGCTCTTGATGTCGGCCGCGGTGGAGCCGGAGCAGCTCTACACGACGGGCGTGCTGTCGAATGAATTTCACCGCACCGTCTCGCGTATCATTGAAATGGGCTCGCGTGAATACATGCTGAGCGAACGGCGCGGGGCAGCGGATTCGCTGGCCTGACCGACAAGCACAAGGACAAGAACCATGAAACTGACGACCTTACTGATGATCCCGGCGCTGCTGCTGGCCGGCTGCGGCAGCGCGCCCGTACTCGACCCGGAGCCGGCGATTTCGCCATCGCGCAACGTCGAGCAGGCCAATGCCCGCGTTGTCGCGGCGGCCGCCGCCGAAGTGCGCATCGAAAACGACTACCTGGCCCAGGAAGTGGTGTGCTACAAGCGCTTTTTTGTCAACGATTGCCTCGATGATGCGAAGGAAGTGCGCCGGCTCGCGCTTGCCCTCACCACGGTCCAGGACAACGAAGCGCAGCACTTCCTGCGCCAGAACGCGCTCGATGTGCGCGACGCCGAGATCGCCAAAAACGAGGCGGAGTTCGCGGCCAAGGAAGCCGACCTGGCGCTGATGCCGCCGCGCGAAGCGAGAGTGGTGACGGCCGTGCCGCCACCGAAGCCGTCCTCGCTGGCGGCGCGCAGGGCGAAGCAGGCTGCGCGCGAACAGGCCGCCGCGGCCCGTGCCCAGGCCGATGCGCCGAAGCGCGCGGCCGGTGCAGCCGAGCTGGAACAACGCAAGGCCGATTCGGCGGCGCGCCAGAAGGCGGTCGCGCAGCGCAAGGCGGAGCGGGAGGCGAACAACGCGCGCAAGGCGGCCGAGAAGGTGGCGGCGGATGCTGCTGTGGCGGCAGATGCGGCGAAGAGGGCGGCGGCAAAGCAGTAGGTTGTTGACCATGTCCCGTCTGGCTTGGGTTTAACCTTTCTATCGATGTGTTATGGGGTCGTTGCGCAGCAAGGACGCCTGCGCCGGTACGACGGTTTTATGTCTAACGGTATAAATTAAGCTAACGGTATTCATACCTCAACTCTAAAAACCGTCATACCGGCGAAGGCCGGTACCTATAACCCGTCAGCCGAAGCGGCGCTACTCGCCCGCCCGCAACCTTCTCCACAGCGTCGTCCGACTGATCCCCAGGTGTCGCGCCGCGGCATCGCGGTTGCCCCCGAACTGCGCCACGATCTCCGCCAGCGTCGGCGCCACAGCCTGCGCACCCGACCCGGCCAGCTCCGGCGCCACCGTCAAGATGAACTGCCCCGTCAGCGCCTGCAACGGTTCCGCCGCCATGAACAGCGCCAGCCGCTCCGCCAGGTTGCGCACCTCGCGCACATTGCCCGGCCAGCCATAGCCGTCAAACAGTTTGCGGCACGCCGCCAGTTCCGCCGCCAGATTCGGATGCGGCCGTGCGCCCAGGGCCGCCAGCGCGGTTTTTAGCGACCACTCCAGCAGTTTCAGCGCATCCCCGGCCCGCTCGCGCAGCGGCGGCAGCGCCAGGCGCAGCACCGCCAGCCGGTAAAACAGGTCGGCCCGGAAGCGCCCCTCGCGCACGCGCGCGTCGAGGTCGCAGTGGGTGGCGCAAATGACGCGCACGTCGATCGATACCGGCCGCGTGCCGCCCACACGCGTGAGCTCGCGTTCTTCGAGCACGCGCAGCAGCCTGGTCTGCAGCAACAGTGGCATCTCGCCGATCTCGTCGAGGAACAGCGTGCCGCGCTGGGCCGCTTCGAACAGGCCGGCGTGGCCGCCGCGGCGCGCACCGGTGAAGGCGCCTTCCTCGTGGCCGAACAATTCGGATTCGAGCAGCGACTCGGCGATGGCGCCGCAATTGATCGCCACGAACGGCCGGTTGGCCTGGCCGCGCGGGCCTTCCCGATGGATCGCCTGCGCCACCAACTCCTTGCCGGTCCCGGTTTCGCCGGCGATCAGCACGGTCGCCTGCGAGCGCGCGAACAGCACCACCGACTGGCGCAGCCGCTCCATGGCCGGCGAGTCGCCCCTTAGATCGTGCAGGCCACGCCGCGTACGCGCGGCCCGCACCGCGCCGTCGCGCGCGCCACGGCTGGCGCGGGCCACCTCAAGGGCATCGTCGAACGCCTGGCGGATCGACGCGGCCGAATACAGGAAAATGCCGGACAGGCCAGCTTCCTCGGCCAGGTCGGTGATCAGGCCGGCGCCGACGATGGCAGCGACGCCGGCTGCCTTCAGTTCCTGGATGGCGGCGCGCGCGTCTTCTTCCGTGACGTAGGTGCGCTGCGCCAGCTCGAAGCCGAACGTGGCGGCAAAATCGGCCAGCTCCGGCAGCGGTAACTGGTAGGTCACGATGCCGATGCGGTCCGATACCCGGCGCGCCCGCGCAAGTGCCTGCAGCACGTCGTAACCGCTGGCTTTCGCCACCACCACCGGCACCGTGACGCGGCTTTTCAGCCAGGCGGCGTTGGAGCCGGCCGCGATGATGACGTCGCAGCGTTCAGTGGCGAGCCGTTCGCGCAGGTGGCGCGCCGCAGCATCGAAGCCGAGGTGAATCGGCTCGATGGTGGCCAGATGGTCGTATTCCAGCGTGATATCGCGGAACAGGTCGGACAGGCGGGAGACCGAGACGGTCCAGATGACGGGTTTGGTGGAGTCAGGCATGTTGCGATTGTAACGCACAAGGTTTCAGCTGTTTCAAAATGAAACGTCGCCTGTTCACGACCCGTGCGCCAAGTGCCTGAAATCGTTGATAAAATTTTATGCGCGGAGACTGGCACGGCGCTTGCAATGCTGCCGTTATCGATCGCCTTTACAGGAGTACACCCATGAAACAATCCCCCGGCGCACTGTTTCGCCGCGCTGTCCAGGAAGAGTCGCCCTTGCAGGTGGTCGGCGCCATCAATGCCAACCACGCACTGCTGGCCAAGCGGGCCGGGTTCAGGGCGATCTACCTGTCCGGCGGCGGCGTATCGGCCGGTTCGCTTGGTTTACCCGACCTGGGCATTTCGAACCTGGACGATGTGCTCACCGACGTGCGCCGTATTACCGATGTGTGCGACCTGCCGCTGCTGGTGGATGTCGATACCGGCTTCGGTTCGTCGGCGTTCAATGTCGCGCGCACCGTCAAGTCGATGATCAAGTCCGGCGCGGCCGCGATGCACATCGAAGACCAGGTTGGCGCCAAGCGTTGCGGCCACCGGCCGGGCAAGGAAATCGTCAGCAAGCAGGAGATGGTTGACCGCATCAAGGCGGCAGTCGATGCCCGCACCGACGACGACTTCGTCATCATGGCGCGCACCGATGCGCTGGCCGTCGAAGGCCTGGACGCCGCTATCGAGCGCGCCGTGGCCTGCATCGAGGCGGGTGCCGACATGATTTTTCCGGAAGCGATCACCGAGTTGTCGATGTATGCGCAGTTCGCCAAAGCGGTGGGTGTGCCGGTGCTGGCCAATATCACCGAGTTCGGTGCCACGCCGCTGTTCACGACCGAGGAACTGAAGGGTGCCGATGTGGGACTGGTGCTGTATCCGCTGTCGGCATTTCGCGCGATGAACAAGGCGGCCGAGAACGTGTACACGGCGATCCGCCGCGATGGCACGCAGCAGAACGTGCTCGACACCATGCAGACCCGCATGGAACTGTACGAGAGCATCGGCTACCACGCGTTCGAGCAGCATCTCGATGCGCTGTTCGCGGCGCAGAAGAAATCGTAACGCCGGCATCACACCACCTTATTTAACGTCATCCCGGCGAAGGCCGGGACCCATAACCCGTCAGCGTAAGCCGCAACGTCGAGGACTTCGGATCCTCAGCATGGATCCCGGCGTGCCCCGGGATGACGGTAACCACACAAATTCAGGATTACCATGAACGACGCAGCCACCCCCTTCAAACCAAAAAAATCCGTCGCCCTGTCCGGCGTCACCGCCGGTAACACGGCCCTCTGTTCGGTCGGCAAGACAGGCAACGACCTGCACTACCGCGGCTACGACATCCTCGACATCGCCGACCGCTGCGAATTCGAAGAAATCGCCTACCTGCTGGTGCACGGCAAACTGCCGAACGACGGCGAACTGCGCGGCTACAAGGCCAAACTGCGCTCCCTGCGCGGTTTACCCGAGGCGGTGAAACTGGCGCTGGAAGCGCTGCCCGCCGCCAGTCATCCGATGGACGTGATGCGCACTGGCGTATCAAGCCTGGGCTGCGTGCTGCCTGAGAAGGACGACCATAGCGTCCCCGGCGCGCGCGACATCGCCGACCGCCTGATGGCCTCCTTCGGCTCGATGCTGCTGTACTGGTACCACTTCAGCCACAACGGCAAGCGCATCGAGACCCAGCTTGATGACGACTCCATCGGCGGCCACTTCCTGCACATGCTGCATGGCCACAAGCCGCCCGAGAACTGGGTCCAGGCGATGCACACCTCGCTGATCCTGTATGCCGAACATGAATTCAACGCGTCCACCTTCGCGGCGCGCGTCATCGCCGGCACCGGTTCCGATATCCACTCGGCCATCACCGGCGCGATCGGCGCGCTGCGCGGACCGAAGCATGGTGGCGCCAATGAAGTGGCGCTGGAAATCCAGAAGCGCTACGAAAATCCGGACGAAGCCGAAGCCGACATCCGCAACCGCGTCGCCAACAAGGAAGTCGTGATCGGCTTCGGTCACCCAGTCTATACCGTGTCCGACCCGCGCAATGTCGTCATCAAGGAAGTGGCGCGTGAGCTGTCGGCGGACGGCGGCTCCATGAAAATGTTCGACATCGCCGAGCGCCTCGAGACGGTGATGTGGGAAGTCAAAAAAATGTTCCCGAACCTGGACTGGTTCTCGGCCGTGTCGTACCACATGATGGGTGTGCCGACAGCCATGTTCACCCCGCTGTTCGTCATCGCGCGCACGGCCGGCTGGTCGGCGCACGTGATCGAGCAACGCATCGACAACAAGATCATCCGCCCGAGCGCCAACTACGTCGGACCGGAAGATCTCGCCTTCGTTCCCCTCGCTGAACGGCCATAAAATGAACACTGCACACCGCAAGAATTTGCCCGGCACCGCGCTCGATTTCTTCGACGCCCGCGCCGTGATCGACGGCATCGAAGCCGGCGCCTGGGACAGGCTGCCCTACGTTTCGCGCGTGCTGGCCGAGAACCTGGTGCGCCGCTGTGACCCCGTTACCTTGATCGCCTCTCTGGAACAGCTGGTGTACCGCAAGCGCGACCTCGACTTCCCATGGTTCCCGGCGCGCGTGGTTTGCCACGACATCCTGGGCCAGACCGCGCTGGTGGACCTGGCCGGCCTGCGCGACGCCATCGCGGCGGAAGGCGGCGACCCGGCGCTGGTCAATCCGGTGGTGCCGACCCAGCTGGTGGTCGACCATTCGCTGGCGGTCGAATTCGGTGGCTTCGACCCGGACGCGTTTGAAAAGAACCGCGCCGTGGAAGACCGCCGCAACGACGACCGCTTTCACTTCA
This sequence comes from Massilia sp. S19_KUP03_FR1, assembly GCF_036688685.1. Lineage (NCBI taxonomy): Bacteria > Pseudomonadati > Pseudomonadota > Betaproteobacteria > Burkholderiales > Oxalobacteraceae > Massilia > Massilia sp. S19_KUP03_FR1. The sequence continues at coordinate 28,068 of NZ_JAQQPS010000009.1, forward strand.
TCGACTGGACCAAGAAGGCGTTCCGCAACGTCGACGTGATCCCGCCGGGGAATGGCATCCTGCACCAGATTAACCTCGAGCGCATGAGCCCGGTGGTGCAGGTGGTCGACGGCGTCGCCTTTCCGGATACCCTGGTCGGCACCGATTCGCACACGCCGATGGTCGACGCGCTGGGCGTGATCGCTATCGGCGTGGGCGGACTGGAAGCGGAGAGCGTGATGCTGGGTCGCGCGTCGTACATGCGCCTGCCCGACATCATCGGCGTTGAGCTGCGCGGCAAACCGGGACCCGGCATCACCGCTACCGACACCGTGCTGGCGCTGACCGAATTTTTGCGCAACGCGAAAGTGGTATCGGCCTGGCTGGAGTTTTTTGGCGAAGGTGCGGCCCACCTGACGCTGGGCGACCGCGCGACGATTTCGAACATGGCGCCCGAATACGGCTCCACCGCCGCCATGTTCTACATCGACGAGCAGACCATCAAGTACCTGACGCTGACCGGGCGCGAAGACGCGCAGGTCAAGCTGGTCGAGCTGTACGCGAAACACACCGGCCTGTGGGCCGACAGCCTGAAAGGCGCGCAGTACGAGCGCACGCTGCAATTCGACCTGTCGACGGTGGTGCGCAATATCGCCGGTCCGTCCAATCCGCACAAGCGCGTGCCGACCTCGGAGCTGGCCGCGCGCGGCATCAGTGGGGTGGTCGAAAACGAGCCGGGCCTGATGCCCGATGGCGCCGTCATCATCGCCGCCATTACCAGCTGCACCAACACGAACAATCCGCGCAACATGATCGCGGCGGGCCTGATTGCGCGCAACGCCAACCGGATCGGTCTGACCCGCAAGCCTTGGGTGAAAAGTTCGCTCGCGCCCGGCTCAAAAACCGTGGCGCTGTACCTGGAAGAAGCAGGACTGCTGACCGAGCTCGAAACGCTGGGCTTCGGCGTGGTCGCCTTTGCCTGCACCACCTGTAACGGCATGAGCGGCGCGCTCGACCCGGTCATCCAGCAGGAAGTGGTCGCGCGCGATTTGTATGCGACCGCGGTCCTGTCGGGTAACCGCAATTTCGACGGCCGCATCCACCCATACGCGAAGCAGGCTTTCCTGGCCTCGCCGCCGCTGGTGGTGGCCTACGCGATCGCCGGCACGATTCGCTTCGACATCGAAAAGGATGTGCTGGGCCTTGACGCGCAAGGCAACGAGATTCGCCTGGCCGACATCTGGCCGGGCGACGACGAGATCGATGCGATGGTCGCGGCCAGCGTCAAGCCGGAGCAGTTCCGCAAGGTCTACACGCCGATGTTCGCGATCCAGGCCGACAAGCTTGATAAGGTCGCGCCACTGTACGCGTGGCGCCCGCAGAGCACCTACATCCGCCGTCCTCCGTACTGGGAAGGCGCGCTGGCCGGCGCGCGCAGCTTGAGCGGCATGCGGCCGCTGGCGGTCCTGGGCGACAACATCACCACCGATCATCTGTCGCCGTCGAACGCCATCATGATGGACAGCGCGGCGGGCGAATACCTGCACAAGATGGGTCTGCCGGAAGAAGACTTCAATTCCTACGCCACCCACCGCGGCGACCATTTGACGGCGCAGCGCGCGACCTTCGCCAACCCGACGCTGAAAAACGAGATGGCGGGGCCAACTGGCTCGTTGGCACGCGTGGAGCCGGAAGGGACGGTCATGCGCATGTGGGAAGCCATCGAGACCTATATGGCGCGCAAGCAGCCCTTGATCATCATCGCCGGGGCCGATTATGGCCAGGGTTCGTCGCGCGACTGGGCCGCGAAGGGCGTGCGCCTGGCCGGCGTGGAGGCGATTGCGGCCGAAGGGTTCGAGCGTATCCACCGCACCAATTTGGTGGGGATGGGCGTGCTGCCGCTGGAATTCATGCCAGGCACGAATCGCATCACCTTGGCGATCGATGGCACCGAGACCTTCGATGTCGTCGGCGATCGCACGCCGGGTGCGGTGCTGACGCTGGTGCTGAACCGGTGCTCGGGTGAACGGGTCGAGGTGCCGGTCAAATGCCGCCTCGATACGGCCGAGGAAGTGTCGATCTACGAGGCCGGCGGCGTGCTGCAGCGTTTTGCGCAGGACTTTCTGGCGTCGTCGAAACAAGCGGCGTGACGACAGCGTTGTTCACATTGTTACCCTAAAAACCGTCACCCCGGCGCACGCCGGGGCCCGTGCTCAATGTGCTTTACCTATGTAGCACGCTCAGTATGGATCCCGGCTTTCGCCGGGATGACGTTAGCAAAAGGAAGAATCCGTGTCCCACTCCCCCCAAATCAAAATCCCCGCCACCTACATGCGCGGCGGCACCAGCAAAGGCGTCTTCTTCCGCCTGCAAGACCTGCCGCGCGCCGCCCAGGTTCCCGGTGAGGCGCGCGACCAGCTTCTGCTGCGCGTCATCGGCAGCCCCGACCCCTACGGCAAGCAGATCGACGGCATGGGTGGCGCCACCTCGAGCACCAGCAAGACGGTGATCCTGGCCCCGTCCAGCCGTCCCGGTCACGACGTCGACTACCTGTTCGGCCAGGTCGCCATCGATCAACCTTTTGTGGACTGGAGCGGCAATTGCGGCAACCTGTCGGCGGCGGTCGGGTCGTTCGCGATCGCCAGCGGCATGGTCGCCACCGTGCCGGCCGACGGCAAGGCGCTGGTGCGCATCTGGCAAGCCAATATCGGCAAAACCATCCTCGCCCACGTCCCCATGCGCGCTGGCGCAGTCCAGGAAACCGGCGACTTCGAACTCGATGGCGTGACCTTCCCGGCCGCCGAGGTGCAGCTCGAATTCATGGATCCGTCCGCCGATGAAGAGGGTGGCGCTGGCGCGATGTTCCCCACCGGCCAGCTGGTCGACCTGCTCGACGTGCCCGGCATCGGTCGCTTCGCGGCGACCATGATCAACGCCGGCATTCCCACCATTTTTCTCAACGCCGCAGACCTCGGCTACACCGGGGCCGAACTGCAGGACGCCATCAACGGCAACCCGCAGGCGCTGGCGCGCCTCGAGGCCATCCGCGCGCACGGCGCCGTGCGCATGGGCCTGATCGATCACGTCGACCAGGCCGCGCAACGCCAGCACACGCCGAAGCTGGCCTTCGTCGCGCCGCCGGCGGGCTACACGGCCGCCAGCGGGAAGCAGGTGGCAGCAAACGACATCGACCTGCTGGTGCGCGCCATGTCGATGGGGAAGCTGCACCACGCGATGATGGGGACGGCGGCCGTGGCCATCGGCGCGGCGGCCGCCATTCCGGGCACGCTGGTCAGCCTGGCGGCGGGCGGCGCACGCGAGGCAGTGCGCTTCGGCCACCCGTCCGGCACTTTGCGCGTGGGCGCGGCCGCGCTGCAGGCGAACGGCGCCTGGAGCGTGACCAAAGCCGTTATGAGCCGCAGCGCGCGCGTGCTGATGGAAGGCTGGGTACGGGTGCCGGGATGACGCTGTAACCAATTATGTAACTGAGAGTGCTGGTGCTTTTTTAATAACTTGTTTATTATCCACCCCGACATGCAGTCCGCTTGAGACTGCAGCATGGGGATAAACGGAACATGGATCGAGTGTCAAACAAGGCGGACGTGGTGGCCGCAGCGCTGCAGCTGATCGGCATGCCGGCGTGCGCGTGCAGTGCCGGCGGCATCGTGTTCGCCGCCAACCCGGAACTCGCGGCGCTGTTTGGTATGTCGCTTGTCGGCCGCGCCCTGCGCGATATTCTGCAGGACGGTGCGGCGGCCGATATGCTGCGCCAGTGCGCCGCCGGGCTGCCGTTCGACCCGGCCGAATACGCTGTGCGGCGGGCCGACGGCACGCCGTTCTGGGCCCGCATCCGGGCCCGCCCGATCGACCCGCATGCCAGCGCCGCCGGCGCTATCTGGATCGTCGAAGACATCAGCGACGAACGGCGCGTGCTGACCGAGGTGCAGGCCATCATGACCAATCCGTCGGTCAGCATCCTGTTCACCAAGGACCGCGTGATCCGGCGCTCGAACAGCGGGTTCGCCCGGATGTTCGGCTATCCGGAGGCGGCAGCCGTCGCGATGCCGGCGCGCCTGCTGTACCACGACGATGCGACCTACGACCGGATTGGCGCGGCGGCCTATCCGGCGCTGTTCCAGGGGCAGTCCTTTCATGGCGAAACCGCGATGGTGCGCAGCGATGGCGTCTGCCTCTGGGTGCAGGTGATCGGCTACCTGGTGGTGCCCGGTGAAGTGGATCAGGGCACGGTCTGGATCATCGAGGACCGCACCCGCCAGAAGCGCGACGAAGAGGCGCTGAAGGAGGCGCTGATGCAAAACCAGGCCATCCTCGACAACGCCGTGCTGGGCATCGCGGTGGTGGAAAACGGCTGCACGCTGCATGCCAACGCGCGCATGAGCGAACTGTTCGGCTACCCGGCGCCGGCGCCGGGCGACCCGACACCCAGCGTCACGGTGCGCTCCTTGTACGCCGATGACGCCACCTGGCTGGTCGCGCGCGACGCCACCGCGCGCGATTTCGCCGCAGGGCGCGTGCACAAGGCGGAATACCAGCTGGCGCGGCGCGACGGCAGCCGCTTCTGGGGCCGTTTGTCCGGGCGCCCGTTTGATCCGCAGCACCCGCGCGGGCGTAGCGTCTGGATGGTCGACGATGTCACCGAGCGGGTCGAAGCGGCCGATGCGGTGCGCCGCGCGCGCGATGAGCTCGAAGTGCGGGTGCTGGCGCGTACGGCGGAGCTGGCCGGCGCGAATGCGCTGCTGGAAGCGGAGATTGCCGAACGGCGCACGGCGCAGGCGCGCGTCCACAATATGGCGTATTACGATGCGCTGACCGGTTTGCCGAATCGGGCGCTGCTGGCCGACCGGCTCGAGCGCGCCATGGCCATGGCCAGGCGTGGGCAGCGCCAGCTGGCCGTGATGTTCCTCGACCTCGACCGCTTCAAGAACATCAACGACTCGCTCGGCCATATGACCGGCGACACTCTGCTCAAGGAGGTGGCGCAGCGCCTGGTCGGTGCGGTGCGCTCGAGCGACACGGTGGCGCGCCTGGGCGGCGACGAATTCGTGGTGGTCGCGCCTGGCGTGCGCGGCAACGGCGAGTGCGCCGCGGTGGGCGACAAGATCATCGCAGCACTGGCGGCGCCGTTCCTGATCGAGGGACGCACGCTGCACATCTCGCCGTCGATCGGGATTTGCCTGTACCCGGACGACGGCGTGGATGTCGACACGCTGATGCGCCACGCCGATGCTGCAATGTATGCAGCCAAGGCGGCGGGGCGCAATAATTATCAGTTCTTCACGGCGCACATGAACCAGGCCGCAGCGCGCCACTTCGAACTGGAGAGCAGCTTGCGCGGTGCACTGGCGCGCGGTGAATTCGAACTGTTCTACCAGCCGCTGTTCAAGACGGCCACGCGCCGCCTCGCTGCGCTCGAGGTGCTGCTGCGCTGGCGCCGCCCCGTTCACGGCCTCATGCTGCCCGATGAGTTCATCCCTATCCTGGAAGAAAACGGCATGATCGTACCGGTGGGGGAGTGGGTGATGCGGCGCGCCTGCGAGCAAAGCATGGCCTGGCAGCGGGCCGGCTTGCCGGCTGTGCCGATCGCGGTCAACCTGTCGGCGCGCCAGTTCATGCATCGTGGCCTGGTCGATGCCATGCAGGCCATCGTTAGCGACACCGGGATCGACCCGGCGCTGCTTGAGTGCGAGATTACCGAGACCGCGTTGATGGAGCACGGCGCCCAGACCCTGGAAATCCTGAGCCAGATCGCGCAGATGGGGGTCAAGCTGTCGATCGACGATTTCGGCACGGGTTACTCCAGCCTGGCCTACCTGAAGCGCTTCCCGGTGCATACGCTTAAAATCGACCGCGCCTTCGTGCGCGACCTGGAGACCAGCAGCGAAGACCGCGCCATCGTGGCGGCAATCGTCGCCTTGTCGGGCAGCCTGCAGCTGGCGGTGGTGGCCGAGGGCGTCGAGACTGAAGCCCAGTTCGCGCTGCTGCGTGAACAGGGTTGCCAGTTGGTGCAGGGGTATCTGTTTTCGAAGCCGGTAGACGCCGCGGCGACGCAGAAATTGTTGGAGCGTGCTGGCGCCCTGAATGAGCGTTCCAGCAAGTCTGCTTTAGCGCATGGTCGTGCGATGGGTCCCCGCCTGCGCGCGCACGACGTGGGTCAGGTGAGTGTGGCCACCACCGGCGTGTGATCCGACGGTTGCTCCCATTTGCGCGGCTCGCGGTCGATGGTGCAGGCGGTACAGGCCGCGGCGAGGGCCGGTGAGAGCAGGATATGGTCGATGCGCAGCCCTCGGTTGCGCCGGAATCCCATCATCCGGTAATCCCACCAGCTGTAGGATTTCTCGGGCTGCTCGAACAGCCGGAACGCATCCTGCAAGCCCAGTGCCGACAAGCTCGCCAGCGCCGCGCGTTCGGCCGGCGAGACGTGCACGCCGCCTTCCCATTCGACCGGATCGTGCACGTCGCGGTCTTCCGGTGCGATGTTGTAGTCGCCCAGCACGGCCAGTTGCGGATGCAGCACCAGCTCAGTCGCCAGCCAGTCGCGGAAGGCGGCCAGCCAGGCCATCTTGTAGATGTACTTGTCGGAGTCGACGGCCTGGCCGTTCGGCACGTATGCGCACACGATGCGCATGCCGCCAATGGTGGCGGCGAGGATGCGCTGTTGCGGGTCATCGAACAGCGGATTGTTCTTCTGGACGTCGGTGACAGGCAATTTCGACAGGATGGCGACGCCGTTGTAAGTTTTCTGGCCAGAAAACACGACCTCGTAACCGACCGCGTTCAATTCGGCGACCGGAAATTTATCATCGGTCAACTTCGTTTCCTGAAGGCATATAACGTCGACGGGATTGTTCGCCAACCATGCCAATAAATGGGGCAGGCGGACTTTGAGAGAATTAACGTTCCAGGTGGCAATTTTCATTTTTGTATCGACTGTGCGAGATAGTAATTGTAGTAATGATAAGCAAATGGTGGGAATAACGCATTTTTGTTGCGCGGTATGTACAAGTGGTGTAAGTTTTTAGATGAAGTAGTTTCAATATGTAACAAGTATAAAAATGCGTTACAAACACCTTTATTACCTTTAAGTAATATAAAATTGCGCTCACATAACGTTCATTGTTCTGTCGCTAGTGGTGAGATAGCGTTTGACAACACGATCAATCGTCAGTTTGTAGCAACAGTCAACTATGTTGCTTGCAAGTTAACGATCATCCGGTGGGAACGGTGGTACTATCAAGAAATGTTGCAGTTTGCATAGTAATCGTTCCACACCACGTATATTCATGAAAAGGATAGAAATGCGTAACGCATTTGAAGCTTGGGCCCAACGCGACGGCCACATCGTTCGCCGCCGTGAAGACAAACCCGAGGAATACCTGGTCTACGAGACCCAGCGCCGCTGGGTGATCTGGCAAGCTGCACTGGCACATGGCCAGCAGGCAAGTGACGCGACCAAGCCGGCTGTCGCCGCACCCGCCGTGGCCGCCAGGCCTGCCGTGCGTCCGCCGGAGCCGGTCCGCGCCAGCGTGCGTCCCGACCCGAGTGTCGCCGATGAAGCGGCAGTCCGCAACAGCGTGCTCAACGAGGTCCTCGATGCATTCAGCGAACTCGATGAAAACGCCGGCATCGAAGGTTTGCTGAAAGTGATCCAGAGCCTGAAGAAGAAGCAAAAGGCGATGGCCACGGCCGGCAGCGAAGGCTGATGCAATACCGCCACTATAAAGGTGGCATTTACGACTTCGTGTGTGAGGCGACGCTGGAAGCGGACCTCACACCGATGGTCGTATACAAGGCTGCCGACGGCTCGGTCTGGATACGTCCGCGCGATGTATTTTTCCAGGATATCGACGTCGATGGTGTGCAGACGCCGCGTTTCGCGCCGCTCTCCTGAGCGCAGCGCTCGCCATGTCCCTCATGATCCCGGGTTTTCTGCCGTAAACAGGCAGGAGAACAACCCCGGATCACGCCATGGCTTCCTTTCCTTCCGTCGTTTCGTTGGCCCTGCTCGCTGCCCTGGGCGGCTGCGCCACCATCAGCGCGTCGAATCAACAACTCCTGACCGTTCACGTTATCAGCGAGAACCGCGAAATCGGCGGGGTCGGCTGCGTGCTGTCGAATGATGTGGGGCGCTGGTTCACCACCGCGCCGGGCCGCGTGATGGTCACGACCAGCACCAGTGCCCTGGCGGTTCACTGCAGCAAGCCAGGTGAGGGCACGGCGCGCGAACAGTTCAATTCACGCTACGCGGCGATGGACATGGTGGGCAATGTGGTGACGACGGTGGGTGTGGGCTACCTGATCGACCGCCACTCGGGCGCCGGGTTTGCGTATCCCGAGAATGTGACGGTGCTGATGTCCAGGCCGCAGGCGGTGGCGCATCAGCAATTGGCCGGCCCGGAGAATGTGGTGTGGTGATCCCTACGCTTGTGCACGACCGATAAAAAAAAGCGCCGCATGCGGCGCTTTTTTACGTGGTGCTGTTTTATTTGTTCTTGTTGTACACGTCGAAGAACACCGCAGCGAGCAACACCAGCCCCTTGATGACCTGCTGGTAATCGATCCCGATGCCCATGATCGACATGCCGTTGTTCATGACGCCCATCACGAAGGCGCCGATCACAGCACCCATGACCTTGCCCACACCACCCGACGCCGAAGCGCCGCCAATGAAGCAGGCTGCGATCACGTCCAGCTCGAAGCCGGTGCCGGCTTTCGGCGTGGCGGTATTCAGGCGCGCGGCGAAGATCAGGCCAGCCAGCGCCGCCAGCACGCCCATATTCACGAAGGTGTAAAACGTGACGCGCTCGGTCTTGATGCCGGACAGCTTGCTGGCCTTTTCGTTACCGCCGACTGCATACACGCGCCGCCCGATCACGGTGCGGTTCGCCACAAAACTGTAGACGACGATCAGGACTGCCATCACGATCAGGACGTTCGGCATACCGCGGTACGAGGCCAGCAGGTAGCTCAGGTAGACGATGGCGGCCGCCAGTACGGCGTTCCTGGTGATGAAAAAGGCCAGTGGCTCGTCCGCCATGCCGTGCTTGACCTGCTTGGCGCGGCTGCGCACGTTGACGAACAGGAAGGCAGCGACCAGCAGCACGCCGACCAGAAGCGAGGTGTAGCGCAGGTCGCCAGCGGCGATCGGATCGGGGATGAAGCCCGAGCTCAAGCGTTGAAAGCCGCCCGGGAAGGGACCGACCGACTGGCCCTGCAGCAGCGCCAGCGTCAGGCCCTTGAAGACCAGCATGCCGGCCAGCGTGACGATGAACGACGGGATTTTAAAGAACGCCACGAAATAGCCCTGGGCGCCGCCAATCAGGCCGCCGGCAGCCAGGCAGATCAGGCCGGCACTGACGAAATTCATGTCGAAGTTGACGATCAGCACGGCTGCCAGTGCGCCGATGAAACCGACCACCGAACCCACCGACAGGTCGATGTGACCGGCCACGATCACCATCAGCATGCCCAGCGCCATGATGACGACGTAGCTGTTTTGCAGGATCAGGTTGGTGAGATTGAGCGGCTGCATCAGGGTGCCGTCGGTCATGTACTGGAAGAAGGCCATGATCGCCACCAGCGACAGCAGCATCCCGTAATCGCGCACGTGTTCCTTGATGAAGGCGGCGTGGCTGCGCTGCGCTGGTGCTTGCGGTGGCGTCACGTCCCCGACTGCTTGCAGTGCCGGCACGCGCACGTTTTCATTCTTACCCATAAACCACTTCTCCATTCTTTACAATTGCTCGCATGATCTTTTCCTGTGTCGCTTCCGCTTGCGTGAATTGCGCCACCCATTTGCCTTCGTTCATGACATAGATGCGGTCGCACATTCCCAGCAGTTCCGGCATTTCCGACGAAATCATCAGAATGCCTTTTCCTTCCGCCGCCAGTTCGTTGATGATGCTGTAGATTTCATATTTGGCGCCGACGTCGATGCCGCGGCTCGGTTCATCCAGGATCAGCAGGTCGGGCCGCGAAAACAGCCATTTCGCCAGCACCACTTTTTGCTGGTTGCCACCGGACAGGTTGAGCACTTTCTGCAGCACGCCGGAACAGCGGATTTTCAGTTTGCTGCGGTAGTCGGCGGCAACTGCAGCCTCGCGCTGCTCGTCGATCACCAGGTGGTCGGACACGCCCTTCAAATTGGCCATGCTGACATTTTTCTTGATGTCTTCGTCCAGCACCAGGCCGAGCGCCTTGCGGTCTTCGGTGACATACGCAATGCCGTGCTTGATGGCTTTCTGCACGCTGCTGACATCGATTTCGACGCCGTCCTTGAACACGCTACCGCTGATTTTGCGGCCGTACGAACGACCGAACAGGCTCATCGCCAGCTCGGTGCGGCCGGCGCCCATCAGGCCGGCAATGCCGACAATTTCGCCTTTGCCCACGTGCAGGTCGATGCCCTTGATGACTTCGCGCTCGCTCTGCTCCGGATGGAACACGCGCCAGTTGCGCACTTCGAACATGGTGGCGCCCACCTGCGATACGCGCGGTGGATAGCGGTCAGCCATTTCGCGCCCGACCATGTTGGCGATGATCAGGTCTTCGCTGATCGGCTGGGCACGGCAATCGAAGGTGTCGACTGTATTCCCGTCGCGCAGCACGGTAATCGCGTCGGCGACCTGTGAAATTTCGTTAAGCTTGTGGGAAATGAGAATCGCCGTGATGCCTTGCGATTTCAGGTCCAGCAGCAATTTGAGCAGCGCATCGCTGTCGCTCTCGTTCAGGCTGGCCGTGGGCTCGTCGAGGATCAGCAATTTGACCTCTTTCGACAGCGCCTTGGCAATTTCAACCAGCTGCTGTTTGCCAACGCCGAGCTTGCTGACGATGGTGTCAGGCGACTCTTTCAGGCCCACCTTTTGCAGCAGGGCGCGGGTGCGCACGTACGCCGCGTGCCAGTCGATGACGCCGCCGCTGGCTTGCTCGTTACCCAGAAAGATATTCTCTGCAATGGACAGCTGTGGCACCAGCGCCAGTTCCTGGTGGATGATGATGATACCGAGTTTTTCGCTGTCGCTGATGCCGCTGAAGCGGCGTTCCTCGCCCAGGAAATGAATGCCGCCACTATAGCTGCCGTGCGGATAGACACCGCTGAGTACTTTCATCAGGGTGGATTTGCCAGCGCCGTTTTCGCCGACGATGGCGTGGATTTCTCCACTGCGAACTTTCAAATTCACGTTGTCGAGCGCAATGACGCCCGGGAACGTCTTCCTGATCCCGCGCATTTCCAGGATGGTATCGCCCATAACTAAACCTCGACAATCTGGACCGCCCCGTACCTGGGCAGGGGAGGGCGGCCCGTTACTTGTTTACTTGAATTGCGTCTCTTTGTAGTAGCCACTGTCGGTGACCAGCACTTTTTTCCAGTTCGAAATATCGACCACGACTGGTTTCAGCAGATAGGCCGGCACGATCTTGACCCCGTTGTTGTAGGTCTTGGTATCGTTCACCGTTACTTGCTTGCCGCTCATCATGGCGTCAACCATTTCGGCGGTGACGCTGGCCAGTTGGCGCGTATCCTTGAAGATGGTCGAGCGCTGTTCGCCGCGCAGGATCGACTTGACCGATGCGACTTCCGCATCCTGGCCGGTGACCACTGGCATTGGCATCTTCGGCGTGCCGTAGCCGACGCCTTTGAGCGACGACAGGATGCCGATCGACAAACCGTCATACGGCGACAGTACCGCGTCGACGCGTGCCGTGCCGTAGTTGGCGCTGAGCAGGTTGTCCATGCGCGACTGCGCGACCGCGCCGTCCCAGCGCAAGGTGGCCACTTTGGCCATGCCCAGCTGTTTGCTGCGCACCACCAGCTTGCCTTTGTCCATATACGGCTTCAGGACCGACATCGCGCCGTCATAGAAGAAAAAGGCATTGTTGTCGTCGCCGGAACCGCCGAACAGTTCGATGTTGAACGGGCCCTTGCCAGCGCTCAGGTTGAGCGCTTTTTCAATCGATTGTGCCTGCAGGACGCCGACCTGGAAGTTATCGAAGGTGGCGTAGTAGTCGACGTTTTTTGAATTGCGGATCAGGCGGTCGTACGAAATGACCTTGATGCCCTTGTCGTGCGCTTTTTGCAGCGCGTCCGACAGGGTGGTGCCGTCGATGGCGGCAATGACCAGCACCTTGACGCCCTTGGTGATCATGTTTTCGATCTGCGCCAACTGGTTCGGAATATCGTCATCTGCGTACTGCAGGTCGGCCTTGTAGCCCTTGGCCTGGAATACTTTCACCATATTGTTGCCGTCGTCGATCCAACGTGCCGAAGCTTTGGTCGGCATCGAAATACCAATCTGGCCCTTGGCCTGCGCCAGCGCCGCGCCACTCGCACCTAGGGCGCCGGCCGTCAACAACAAGGCGAATAATTTTTGCATTTTCATACTGCGTCTCCAGATCATTGTGATTTTTTTATAAGGCATCTGCCAAGTCGCACGACAGCACCTCCATCGGGAGGTACATGCAGTCATGCTGCTGGCAATAGTAAAAGGTCTACACAACTCTCACCTAATCAATTTTTGATATCGACCGATACCAAAAATATTTTTTTGCAAATTGTATTCTTTTTCTACTGAAATAGTACAGATTTGCGATCAATTGCGTATAAATTATGCAATCTGCATGAAAAAGTGCTCGTTTGCAGGAGGTTCAGGCCTGACATACCGAAATCAGTATGAGGTCATAAGAAATTTTGATTAGGAGGGTATTTTACAGTTCATTAAGATTTGGTAATTATTTACTGCAGTTCAACTCGCCGCAGTCGCCTGCAGTGCGTGCTTGTGCTGCCGGTGCCGCTTGACGACTGCCTTAATGGCAATCCTGATCGAATCAGCGACGAGGCTTTCGCTGCGCTAAGGGAGCGCAGCGGCCGAAGTTTGCCACGATCCAGCCGTGACCCGCTCTTGAGAGGCGGGCACCACAACGAATTTGAGCCTTGCGCTCGAATCGCGGTAACAGTACCGCGCTTTTTTTAAAAAAAACAAGGAGACGAAATGCAACAACTGCTCAAAAAATTGTCCATGGCCGCAGCGCTGACGCTCGCGTTCGGCAGCGCCCATGCCGATGCCGGCATCGACACCCCAGGCTTTCACGGCTACGCACGGGTCGGCGCTGGTACCAGTTCCACCCATGGCCCGCAAAGCTGCTTCGGCCTGGGCGGCAACACCATGAAATATCGTTTGGGCAATGAGTGCGATTCCTACCTCGAAGGCGGCTACACCGGCGACTTCGCCACGGTCGAGGGCGTCACCTACACCGGCACGGTGTGGTTCGCTGCCTACAAACCGAATTCGAATTTCGGCGACGCCAATGTGGAGGTTGCCAAAGCCTACGTCGAGGCCAAGGGCATCGACTTCCTCAAGGGCGGCACCGCGTGGGTCGGCAAGCGTTACTACATGCGTCCTGACATCCACATGCTCGATCTGCAATACATCAACCTGAACGGTACCGGCGCCGGTATCAACCGCGTCGCCCTCGGTCCAGGTCATGCCAGCTACGCCTTCTTCAAGGATAACGATGCCAACGACATCGATCCGAATACCGGCGTGGTGACCAACACGAGCGCGGCCATCCGCCAGAACTTCATCTATGAAGACATCCCGGTCAATCTGAACGGCACCCTCGACGTGGTGGCGACCGTGATCACCGCCCAGGGCAAGGCCGATCGCCATGACGGCTGGCAAGTTTCGCTGTTCCACCGCCAGGCCAAGGTGATGGGTGGCGGCAATACCTTCGGCGTGCAGTATGGCGTCGGTCCTGGTAGCGGCATCGGCGTAGGTAACGCCCGCATGGGTTCCTCCGGCAGCACCCTGTCCGGTTCGGACGTGAAGCGCTTCCGTGTCTTCAATGACCTGGCGATCCAGCCGATGACCAACTTCGGCATGGAACTCGTCGCCCTGGCACAGCGCGACGAGTCCGACGCCGGCGGCTCGTCGACCTGGACCACGCTGGGTGTGCGTCCTGTGTACGCCTTGCACAAGAACTTCAAAGTAGCGCTGGAACTGGGCACCGACCGCGTCACGTCGCCGAATGGCGGTCCTGCAAAGCGCCTGACCAAGATCACGCTGGCACCGAGCATTTCAGCCGGTCCTGGCCTGTTCGACCGTCCTGAACTGCGCCTCTACGTCAGCTACGGCAAGTGGAACGATGCTGCCACGGCGTCGGTCAACGCTGCCAACAACAGCGGCCCGGTGTACAACAACAACACCAGCGGCGCATCGGCCGGCTTCCAGGTCGAAACGTGGTTTTAAGCGCCTGACAAGGCAATGGCGGCCTGAGAGGGCAGTCGTCCCCGAGAGCCTTTGATCCTGAGGGGCTCTCGTTTGGCGTTGCACCGCGCCCGGGACGGAGCGCGGCAACGCCTTTTTTCACGGTTCTGGGTAGATTTCCCCGGCAACCGCCCGGACCGCGTCCAGCAGGATGGTGGCGCTGGGCGAAAGAAGATAATTGCGGCGGGTGATAATCCCGAACCCATCCATCTGCACCGGCACAGCGACCGGCAGGATGGCGAGCAGGTCCAGCCCGGCGTAGTAACGGGCAATATCAAGCGACATCAGGTGCACGCTGTCGGTCTGCAGCAGCAGCGAGACCGTCAGCAGCAGGGCAGTGGTCTCGACGACATTGCCCGGCGGCGCCAGTCCGGCGCGGTGGAACATGGTATCGCAGCGGTGGCGTAGCGTGCTGCCTGGCGGCGGCAACACCCAGGCCGCGCCGGCGATGTCGGCCAGCTGCAAGGCACCGGCACGCTGGAGTGGATGGCCGCGCCGCGTCACCACACACACCGGCTCGTCAGCCAATTCCTCGTATGCCAGTTCGGCGCTGTCGTCCCGCTCGCCCACGCGCGCGATCAGGAAATCGAGCGTGCCGCGGCGCAGGCGATCAAGCAGGATATTGCTGGTAGCAAAATCGACCCCGACACGCATCAGCGGCGTGGTCTGTTTTACCCGGGCGATGGCGCGCGGCAGCAGGGTCATCGCCGACGACATGATCGCACCCACGGTAACCTGACCGGTCAGGCCCGATTTCAGCGCGGCCACGTCTTCGTGCCCCAGCGACAGGCTGATCAACGCCATGCGCGCCTGGTGGATCATGGTCTTGCCGTACAGGGTAGGTTGCATGCCGTGCGGCAGGCGCTCGAACAAGCGCACATTGAGCAGGTCTTCCAGTTCCTTGAGCTGCTTCGACGCGGCTGGCTGCGTCATGTGCAGCGCTGCGGCTGCGCGATGGATGTTGCGCTGCTCGTCGAGTGCGTTCAGCAGAAGCAGCTGGCGCATTTTCAGGCGGATCCGCGAAAATGTATGAGGTGAAGTGTTAAGCATCGTCGGGGCATCGTAACACGGCGCGCAATTCTGGATGCTTGCCGTCGAGGCTACGACCGGCCGGCGCCATGCCGTCAGAATAATCCTGCGCCGTCTTGCCCGCCACGCGCCGGAATAGAGTTTTAAGAGTTTCTTGGAACTTAATTGAACTTGGCTAGTCTTATCCGGATGAACAAGCCTGTACCGATCAGTACCGCAGCCAGAGTCATCGGCGTCTCGCCAAGCACAGGTTCACTTTGCCCGCTGCGCCTTCAAGGAGGCACAATGTTAGCCCACCGCATCCGGCTAAATCCGAACAATGTTCAGGCAACGTCATTATCCAAAGCCGCCGGTGTTGCTCGCTTCGCCTATAACTGGGCGCTCAATGAGTGGAAACCGCAGTACGACGTTTGCCAAACAAACCCTGCGCTGCCAAAACCGAACGAGGCTGCACTGCGTCGCCAGCTCAATGCCATCAAGCGTAGCAGTTTTCCGTGGATGCTGGAGGTAACCAAGAACGCGCCGCAAATGGCCATCATGCAATTGGGCGACGCTTTCCAGAACTTCTTTGCGGGGCGCAGCCGCTACCCGACTTTCCGCCAGAAAGGCCGTGACGATCGTTTTACGCTCACCAACGACCAGTTCAACATTGAAGGCAAACGCATCCGCATTCCTAAACTGGGCTGGGTTCGCATGCGCGAGTCGTTGCGATATACCGGCCACGTCGTCTCGGCGATGGTCGCGCGTCATGCCGGCCACTGGTACGCCAGCATTACTGTCGATACGCCTGACGAAACGTCCTTGCCGCAAGCCGAAAACCAAGGTGCGGTTGGGGTAGACCTGGGCATTACGGCGCTGGCCACGCTGTCGACCGGTGAGAAATTTGTCGGGCCGAAGGCTTTGACAACGCTATTGAAGAAGCTGCGCCGCCTCGGACGCGGTCTGTCGAGGATGGTAAAAGGCTCACGCAACCGGGCCAAGGCCAGGCAGAAGCTGGCGCGACTACATGCGCGCATCGCCCAGCTGCGTAGCGACTGCCTGCACAAGCTGACGACAGAGCTGACGCGCCGTTTTCATTCCATCGTCATCGAGGACCTGGTCAGAAGCGCCGGGAGAGCCTTGCGCTTGCAAGCGCAAGTCGCTGCGCAGGCTCGCCGCATGCGGCTCGAAACCCCTGCTACGCCAACTCACCTACAAAGCAGCACGGCGCGGTGGTGAAGTCGTCGTCGCCGATCGCTGGTATCCAAGCAGCAAGCCATGTTCAAACTGTGGGGACAAGCTCGAGAGGCTTGATCTGGGAGTCAGGCAGTGGAGCTGCCCGGTGTGCCATGCGATGCATGACCGCGACGTCAACGCGGCGATCAATTTGAGAAATCTGGCGGTAAGTTCTACCGCTGCGGCCTGTGGAGGGGATAGCTCTGGAATAGCCTTGCGCTTGTAAGCGCAAGTCGCTGCGCAGGCTCGCCGCATATGGCGAGAAACCCCTGCTACGCCCAGGCGTGCAAACGCAAGGCGAAACCGGCCCCAGCGAAGCAGGAATCCAACGGCAAGAAAACTTAGCTTCGGCTAGGTTTGCGTAAGTTTGGACGAACGGCGCTGAACGTCACTGCATCACGCTACACTGAACGTCACTGCATCACGCTACACTGAACGTCACTGCATCACGCTACACTGGAGGTCCTGCTGACCCGGCTTCCATGCTACTACCCATCATGTCGACTGTTGTACCGCGTCCCCTCGCGCCGGCGCTCGCCGCCACCCCTGTTGCTGCCGTCCCTGGCACCGTCATGCGCATCCTCGGCGCGGTCGCCTTCGCCCACCTGCTCAACGACCTGATCCAGGCTATGCTGCCGTCGATCTACCCGATGCTCAAGGCCCAGTTTCACCTGAGCTTTACCCAGATCGGCCTGATCACGCTGACGTTCCAGGCCACCGCCTCCCTGTTGCAGCCCTGGATCGGCCTCTACACCGACCGCCGTCCGATCCCGTACCTGCTGCCGGTTGGCATGTGTTTTACACTCGCCGGCGTGCTGATGCTGTCGATTGTGAACACCTTCCCGACGCTGCTGATGGCCGCGGCGTTGATCGGCATCGGTTCATCCGCCTTCCACCCGGAAGCGTCGCGCGTGGCGCGCATGGCGTCCGGCGGACGCTTTGGCTTTGCGCAGTCGCTGTTTCAGGTGGGCGGCAACAGCGGCAGCGCGCTGGGGCCGCTACTGGCCGCGGGCATCGTCGTGGGACGGGGGCAGGGCAATATCGCCTGGTTCGCGCTGTTTGCGATTCTCGCCATCGGCGTGCTGTACCGCGTTTCGCACTGGTACGCGCACCACCTGGCCACGTTCAGGCGCAAGGCCGGCGGCGCGGTCGGCCCGAACCTGTCGCAGCGGCAGATCGTCGGGGCCCTGGTGGTGCTGGCGCTGCTGGTGTTCTCGAAGTACATCTATATGTCGAGCCTGTCGAGCTACTACACGTTTTATTTGATCGAGAAATTTTCGCTGCCGGTGGCCAGCGCGCAGATCTATCTGTTCCTGTTCCTCGCGGCGGTTGCGGCCGGCACGTTTTTGGGCGGACCGATCGGCGACCGAATCGGCAGGAAGCGCGTCATCTGGATCTCGATCCTGGGCGCCGCACCCTTTACGCTGGCGCTGCCGTACGCCAACCTGTTCTGGAGCGCGGTGCTGAGCGTCATCATCGGCTTCGTGATTTCCTCGGCGTTTTCCGCCATCGTGGTGTTCGCCCAGGAACTGGTGCCGAACAATGTCGGCATGATCGCGGGGGTGTTCTTCGGCCTGATGTTCGGCATCAGCGGCATTGGCGCGGCCGCGATGGGGCATATCGCGGACGTGTCCGGGATCACCCATGTCTACCAGTTGTGTTCTTACTTGCCGCTGCTGGGCATCCTGACGGTCCTGTTGCCGGACATGGAGCGCGATCAAAAAAATAGCGCGGGCTAGCGCGAGGCGCTACGCTGCCAGATACGGCAGCGTCTCCACATCCAGCACTTGGTAACTCTTCCTTTCGGTGGCCGCGCCGACCGTGATCATATGCATCGCCTGGCCGCCCGGCATGCTGAAGCGCAGGCGCTCGCCGGTATTGGCCGGCAGCAACGCCACCACGTCCCTGACCAGCAAACCCACTTCGCGTTCGCCGTGGTGCACCACCATCAGGCGCGCACTGTCGAGGCTGGCGCGCGCGTCCGGCGTGCGCAAATCGATCACTGGCAGCATGCGTCCGCGCCACGAGCACTGGCCATCGATGCCGCCGGCACGCTCGGCGCTGGCCTGGTAGTCGCCCGGCAGGGGCACGATTTCGCGCAGCGCATGCATGGGCGCTGCGCACAGCTGGCCGACGTCGTAGACCACGTGCGCCGGCAACGGCGTGCGGGTCTGCTCTGCTGCTTTGGCGCGCGCGCCGGCGTCGTCCAGCGCCGGCAGGGCGTAGCGCGCCAGCAGGGCCGGGCCATCGACAAGCAGGATGCGACGCCCGGATTCTTCGGTCGCGTAGCCGAGGTAAATGTCGCTGTCCAGGCCGGCTGTAGCGGCATCCTGCACCTGTGCGGCCTTGAAGGTGCGTACTGCCAGTACTTCATCGACCGGGAACGCCAGCGTCAGGCCGTCATGCGCCAGCACCACCGTCAGGGTATTGCCGCCGTCCACCGCCAGCACAGTGCGGGCCGGGTTGACGACCAGCGTCAGGCGAGCGCGCCATTCGGTGGTGCCAGTGATCTCGCCACCACCGAGTGCCAGCGGCTGCAGCTGCAGGTGCCGGACGATCTCGCCCACCATGGTCGCGGGGAAGCCGAACACCGTGCTGCCGATGCGCACCAGTGCCTGGATCGCGCTGTCGGGCGCCAATTCGGTCGCGCCCGCGACGCTTGTTTGGTCCAGGTGGGCGCCGGCGCCCCAGGCGCCCACCTGGGCAATCAGGATGGCCGGATCGAGCAGCGTGATCAGCGCGTCATCGGCGCCTGTGCCGACGCTGTGGAAAAAGCCGTCGTCCTGCGCATGGTGATGGATGCGGTCGATCTGTTCTGCGGCCAGGCGCACCAGACCGTGCACGGCGTCGACCGCCAGGCCAATCGTGCGCCCGTCGACGCACAGCAGCATCACGTGCGCGGACACGCCGCCCTGCGCCGGCGGCTTGGCCATCCACTTGCACAAATCGACCACGGTGATGAGCTGGTCACGGTCGCGGAACACGCCTTCGATGGCGTCATGGCTGCGCGGCAACACGGTCAGCGCGGCCGGGCGCGGCACCACGCGCACCACGTATTCGGCGGGAATGCCGATCGCCATGCCGGCCAGTTCGACCTGCGCGAAACCGCGCGTCCCGGCGCCTGGGCTGGCTGCGGCGTCCATTAACTCGCTTGCGCCGAGCTTTGCAGTTCAGCCAGCAGCGTGGCGACATTCCGGCTGGCGTTCGACTGTTCGATCGTGGCGTCGTGGATTTCCGAGATCGACACGGTGGTATTCGCCACCGCGCGCTCGATGCGGTCGAAGGCCTGCTTGACCTGGTCGGAGAGCATGCCGCCCTCATCGACGCGGCGGTTGTTCTCGTTGATGAGCTTACCGATGTCGCGTGCGGCCTTGCCCGATTTTTCGGCCAGCTTGCGCACTTCTTCGGCCACGACCGAAAAGCCCACCCCATGTTCGCCGGCGCGCGCCGCTTCGATCGCGGCGTTGAAGGCCAGCAAATTGGTCTGGCTGGCGATGTCGCTGATGGTGTCGATGATTTCGTGCACGTCCTGCGACGACCGCTGAAGATGGCCGATCGCATCGCGTGATTTGTCCAGCAGGCCGTTGCCGTCCTTGGCCTGGATCTGGGTCTCGAAGGCGATGTCGCGCGAGCTCTGCGCATTGCGCGCGATCGTGTCGATCGACTTGGCCAGTTCATCGAGCACGCCGGTGATGCCGGCCACCTTGTTCTTCACCAGTTGCTCGCGCTGCACTTGGGTGCTGATATCCATGGCGAATTTGACCACCTTGAACGGCTTGCCATCGATGTTCATGATCGGGTTGTAGGTCGCTTGCAGCCAGACCTCGGCGCCATGCTTGCCCACGCGCCGGAAGCGCGCGCTCTTGAACTGGCCTTCGCCCAGGTCGGCCCAGAAGTGGCGGTAGACCGGGGACTGCACCAGCGCTTCGTCGCAAAACATGCTGTGGTGGCGGCCCTTGACTTCGTCGGCGGTGTAGCCGATGGTGCGGAGAAAATTGTTGTTGGCCGTGAGGATATTCCCGGCCATGTCGAATTCGATCACTGCCTGCGAGCGCGAGATGGCATCGAGTTTGCCGGCGGTTTCCGAGCTGAGCAGCTTGATCGGGGTGACATCGGTGGCGAACTTCACCACTTTCAAGGGCTTGCCATCGATGTCGAGGATGGGGTTGTAGGAGGCCTGGATCCAGACATCGTCACCTTGCTTGTTTAAGCGGCGGTATTCGCCGGCGTTGAATTCGCCGCGCGACAGGCGTTCCCAGAAGGCCAGGTATTCCGGCGAGCGGGCGTAGTCGGCGTCGCAGAACAGGCGGTGATGCTGGCCGACCACTTCGTCGGCGCGGTACCCGAACGTGAGCAGGAAATTATCATTGGCGCGCAGCACGCGCCCGGTCAAATCGAATTCGATGACGGCTTGCACGCGCTCGATCGCGTTGATCTTGCCTTGCGAATCGACGCGGGTCAGGGTGGCGGCGGTGATGTCGCTGGCGAATTTCACCACTTTAAGCAGCTTGCCGCTGGCGTCGAAGACCGGGTTGTACGTGGCGCTGATCCAGACCGGGACGCCGTCCTTGTCCACGCGCTTGAAGTCGCCCGAGTGTGATTGGCCGCCGACCAGGTGCTTCCAGAAATCGGCGTACTCGCTGGTGCGTACGTACTGCGCCTCGCAGAAAATGCGATGATGCTGGCCGACGATGTCGTCCAGCGCGTAGCCGAAGGTTTGCAGGAAATTGTCGTTGGCATGCAGTACGCGCCCTTCGAGGTCGAATTCGATGACCGCCTGCAGGCGGTCAATGGCGTCGATCTTGCCCTGGGCGTCGGCCGCGCGCGTCTTGGCGGCAGTGATGTCGCTGGCGAACTTGACGATCTTGTGGACCGCACCGTCCTCCCCGTACACTGGGTTGTACGAGGCGTGCAACCAGACCGTTTTGCCATTCGCGCCGACGCGCTCGAAGTCGCCCGAAGCAATCTGGCCCTCGCCCAGGCGCTGCCAGAAGGCCCGATAAGCCTCGCTTTCGGGGTAGCCCGGCTGGCAGAACATGCTGTGGTGCTTGCCGACGATGTCGCGCAGGGTGACGCCCATGGTGTCGAGGAACAGCGCGTTGGCATGCAAAATGGTGCCGTCGGTGCCGAACTCGATGATGGCCTGGATGCGGTGGATCGCTTCCATGATGGCGTTCTGGTCGCGCGCGTTGGTGACGGCGTTTTCGGAGTAGTAGGTGCTGTCGGATTTCATGTGAGCGTCGCCACTGGTAAGCCGTGGCGCTTTATGTCAGCAGGGCACGGAGAGTCTTGTTGGGCCGGCAGCAGGGCGGATAATCGCCTGCCTTATGGTGCCGGAAGTTTGCAAAAGATAAATATTTATCTATGCGGAAATATGTCTTATGCACGAGAAATATTTTAATGCATAAATACAGGCAGTGCACATCTCCGCTTCGATACGCTGGAAAGATTAGATCTTTTATTTCCATACGGCAAACATTACCTGACCGAGATTATTGTATGAACGCAACAAACCCGGGTCATGACCCCGACACCGCGCTGCAGCCGGCACTGGCACTTCACCAGCGCGGCGAGCTGGAAAAGGCGCGCACGGCCTACCTGGCGATACTCGCCACAGCGCCGCGCCACGCGAACACGTTGCATTTGCTTGGTGTTGTAGCAAGGCAACAGGGTCGCCCGGAGGAGGCCATCGAATTGATCGCGCAAGCGATTGCCATCGATCCGCGCCAGGCCACCATGTACTGCAACCTGGGCGCAGCCTGGCAAGATATCGGTGAACCAGGCAAGGCGCTCGCCAGTTACGATGCGGCTCTGGCCCTGACGCCGGCGTACGCGCTGGCGTGGAGCAACCGCGGCAACAGCCTGCGCCAGTTGCAGCGGCTGGAGGAGGCCTGTGCCAGTTACCAGCATGCGCTGGCGTTGCGGCCGGACTATCCGGAAGCGCTCTGCAACCTCGCCATCGCCCTGCACGCGCTGCACCGCGACGCGGCGGCGCTCGATGCAGCCAGCCAGGCACTGGCCTTGCGGCCGCGCTACGTCGATGCACTGTGCGCCAGCGGCAATGCCTTGCATGGCTTGCAGCGCTTCGACGACGCCGCCGCGCAATTCGGCAAGGCGCTGGACCTCGATGGCAAGCATGCGCAAGCCTGGTGCTGGCGCGGCATCGCGCTGCAAAAGGCCGGACGGTTGGAGGACTCGGTCGCCAGTTACCGCGCGGCGATCGCCCAGCGCCCGGGGTTTGCCGATGCGTTCCAGTTCCTCGGCAATGTGCTGCGCGCACTGGGGCAGCACGCGCCGGCCCTGGCGGCCTGGCAGCAGGCACTGGCGCTGGGTGGTGACGCCGATGCGCTGGCGTTTGCCATCGCGTCGCTCGCGCCCGGCACCGCGCCAGCCACGGCGCCGGCCGCTTACGTCACGGCCTTGTTCGATGCCTACGCCGAACGCTTCGATACGCACCTGGTCGACACGCTCGGCTACCGCACGCCCGAACTGATCGGTGCTGCGCTGGACGCGCTCGATTTGCCGGCGGCGCTCGATACGCTCGACCTCGGTTGCGGCACAGGCTTGTGCGTCCCCGTGCTGCGCGCGCGCTCGCGCTCGCTCACCGGTGTCGACCTGTCGCCCTTGATGCTGGAGAAAGCGCGCGCGCGCAACGCGTATGAGGTGCTGGCCTGCGCCGAGATGGGCGCGTGGTTGTCCGAGCACCGCGCGGCATTCGACCTGGTGGTGGCCGCCGATGTGCTGGTGTATGTGGGCGACCTGGCGCCGTTGCTGGGCCAGGTCGGTGTCGCCCTGCGTTCGCAGGGCTGGTTCGCCTGTTCGGTCGAGACCCACGCCGGCGCCGGCTTTGTGTTGCAGGCGTCGAGCCGCTACGCGCATGCGCCCGGCTACGTGGAGGATGTGGTACGCGATGCAGGCCTGCGCCTGCACGCCGCGCTCCCGGCCATCCTGCGCCGCGACCGCGATGCAGCGGTACACGGCACCATCTTTTTGTTGCAGAAGATTTAAGGTTTTGGCCCGAACGTCAGCGTGAATTCGGCGACGCCGTCAACCCCGCCAGACACCACGTCGCCCGGGTTCAGCGCGCCGACGCCGGAGGGCGTGCCGGTATATATCAGGTCGCCCGGCGCCAGGGTTACCAGGCGCGACAGGGCGGCGATCACTTCCGGAATCGACCAGATCATGTCGCTGAGTAAACCTTCCTGCTTGCGCACGCCGTTCACATCGAGCCAGATGGTGTTGCCTTCCGGATGGCCGAGGGTGCTCGCGGGAATCAAGGGGGTGCAGGGCGCCGAGGCGTCGAAGCCCTTGGCCATGTCCCACGGGCGCCCGATCTCCTTGGCGGCGGCCTGCAAATCGCGCCGGGTCAGGTCGAGGCCGACACCATAGCCCCACACCGTGTCCATGGCATCGGCCAGGTCGATGTTGGTGCCACCCTTGCCCAGCGCCACCACCAGTTCGATTTCGTGGTGCAGATCGGACGTGGCGGTGGGGTAGGGCACGGTGCCGCTGGCGGCAATCACCGCGTCAGCTGGCTTGGAGAAAAAAAACGGCGGTTCACGGTCCGGGTCACTTCCCATTTCGCGAGCGTGGGCGGCGTAGTTGCGGCCGACGCAAAACACGCGGCGGATCGGGAAGCGCGCCAGCGTCCCGGCCACGGCGACAGAGGGAACGGCAGGCTGGGTAATCACATAATCGGTCATGGAACTCCAATGGAAAAATAAAGGTCACCGCAGATTTTAGCCCAGCGCACGATAGGCTGGGCTACGGCAAGAGATTTTAGAACTGTGTAAAATGAGTGCTTACTTTATAGCAAGACTATTGGCAGGGTGGAAGAGGCGGGTCCTCACGCAGCGCCGGTAGCAAGCTGCCACCATGACTGTCGAAAACGCCGCCGTTTGCTCGGTTCTCCTGATCGATGACGAGTCCTTTGCCCAGGACATCGTCTCCACCAGTCTGGATAGCTGCAAGGAGGTCATCCTCCATTACCAGCCTGATGCCGAACAGGCGGTCGCCAGCGCGCGCGCCATCGATGCCAGCCTGGTGCTGGTCGATTTGCGCATGCCGGGCGCCGACGGTTTCGACGTCACGCGGCGCCTGCGCGCCCATCCGGCCACGGAACACATTCCCATCATTTTGCTGTCGTCCGAAGACAGCCCGGAGATCAAGGCGCTGGCGTTCGACGCCGGGGTCAACGATTACCTGGTGAAATGGCCCGACACGCGCGAGCTGGTGGCGCGGGTGCGCTATCACACTGCAGCCTGCCATGCGCGGCGCGAGCGCGACCAGGCCTTCGCCCGGCTGCGCGTGAGCCAGGACGAGCTGGCGCGCAGCCAGTCGGCCCTGCACCAGGCGCAAAAAATGGAAGCGATCGGCCAGCTGACCGGCGGCGTGGCCCACGATTTTAATAATGTGCTGCAAATTATCGGCGGCAATTTACAACTTTTAAAACTGCTGGGCGGGCTGAACGATGCGGCGCGTGCCCGGGTCGATACTGCCCTGGCCGGAGTGGAGCGGGGCGCCAAATTGTCGGCCCACCTGCTGGCCTTTGCCCGGCGCCAGCCGCTGCAGGCGGTGGTCATCAACCCGGGCCAATTGCTGCTGGAGATGAACGACATGATGCGGCGCGTGCTGGGCCCGAACGCCCATGTCGTCGCCGACGTCGAGCCGGGCCTGTGGAACACGCTGGTCGACCCGAGCCAGTTGAACAATGTGTTGCTGAACCTGGCCATCAACGCGCGCGACGCGATGCAGGGCAGCGGTACCCTGACCATTTCGGCGCGCAACAATGGGCGCGATGCCGAGCGTCCCGCTGAAGTGCCGCAAGGCGAACACGTGCTCATAGAAGTCAGGGATACCGGCGCCGGCATGACGCGCGACGTGATCGAACGCGCCTTCGAACCGTTTTTCACCACCAAGCCGATCGGGCAGGGCACCGGCCTGGGCCTGTCGATGGCCTACGGTTTCGTCAAGCAGTCGGGTGGGGAGATTGTCCTGCGCAGCACGCTGGGGGCGGGCACCAGCGTGCGTATCTATTTGCCACGCAACGCGGCGCCGGCCAGCGCCATGGCGCCCGGCGTCGATGCGCACGTGGTGGGCGGACTGGAAACAATCCTGGTGGTGGAAGACGAAGAAGCAGTGCGCAGCGCCAGCAGCGGTATTTTGACGGCGCTCGGCTACCGGGTGCTGGAAGCGGCCGATGGCGCCGCCGCGGTCGAGGTGATCCGCACCACGCTGGCAGGGGATGGGCGCATCGACCTGGTGTTTAGCGATGTGATCATGCCGGGGCCGGTGAGCAGCCGCGACCTGGAAAGTTTCGTGCGCGAGAAGCTGCCGTCCGCGCAGATCCTGTTCACCTCGGGCTATGCCGAAGGCGTGCTGGCGCATGCCGGCAAGGTCGACGCCACCCTGAATTTGCTGCAAAAACCCTACAGCATCGAGCAACTGGGCGCGCGCATCCGCCATTTGCTGCGCCACCGGGCGCCGTATCTGCCCTTGCCCGGA
The DNA here is from genome assembly GCF_036688685.1 of Massilia sp. S19_KUP03_FR1. Taxonomy (NCBI): domain Bacteria; kingdom Pseudomonadati; phylum Pseudomonadota; class Betaproteobacteria; order Burkholderiales; family Oxalobacteraceae; genus Massilia; species Massilia sp. S19_KUP03_FR1. The sequence continues at coordinate 54,077 of NZ_JAQQPS010000009.1, forward strand.
CTGCAGGAAAGTGCCACGCATTTTCCGGGCAGCTAGGGTGCGCACGGCGCATCGATATTGCGACAATTGAGGCGGCGCGGCGGGGGCCGGGTTAGAATCGGCTTCTATTTTCTGCCAGTGGGGCGAAGGTGTTTTCACATATATTTGTCGGTGTCAGCGACTTCGAGCGAGCGTTGCCCTTTTATATGGCGCTGATGGAAAGCCTCGGTAATGCGCTGCGTTTTTGCGATCGGTCGAGGCCGTGGGCCGGCTGGCAAGCGCAGCATGAGCCGCGGCCGTTATTTTTAATTGGCGCGCCGCAGGATGGCCGTGCACACGCGCCCGGGAACGGGCAGATGGCGGCTTTTCTGGCGTTCGATCGCGACGGCGTCGACAGGGCATATGGGCTGGCGCTGGAACATGGCGGCACGTGCGATGGCGCGCCTGGCTTGCGTCCGGAATACCATGCGGATTACTACGGCGCGTATTTCAGGGATACGGAGGGCAACAAAATTTGCGTGGTGTGCCATGCGAAGCCTGATTGGCCCACTGCCGTCAATGCGGCTTGATGTAGCGCAGCGACCCAGGCGGCGGTTCATTGAGCACCGCCCAGAAAATCCCCAGATCGGCAATCGCCCGCACGAACTCCGTAAAGTCGACCGGTTTCACCACGTAGGCATTCACGCCCAGCTCGTAGCTGCGCACCAGGTCCTGTTCTTCCTTCGAGGACGTGAGCATCACCACCGGCATCGAGCGTAGCGTCGGCGTTGCGCGCACGGTTTTCAGCACTTCCAGGCCGTCGACTTTCGGCAGCTTCAGGTCGAGCAGCACGACGGCCGGGTTGCCGGCCGAGCGGCCGGCGTATTCGCCCTGCGCCAGCAGGTAATCGAGCGCTTCGGCGCCGTCGCGGCAAATCACCACCTGATTCGCAAGCTGGCTTTTCGACAGCGCGATCAGGGTCAGTTCCAGGTCGTGCGGATTGTCTTCGACCAGCAAAATTGGTTTAAGCATCGAGGTCATTGCGCTCATTCTTCAAAATGGTTCGGGATCGTAAAGGAAAAGGTGGCGCCCTGGCCGGGCACGGCTTCGGCCCAGACGCGGCCATGGTGGCGCTCGATGATGCGGCGGACATTCGCCAGGCCAATGCCGGTGCCTTCGAAATCTTCCATCCGGTGCAGGCGCTGGAACACGCCGAACAGTTTATGCACGTAGTCCATGGAAAAACCGGCGCCATTATCGGCGATCTGAAACACGGTTTCAAGCGCATTTTTCTCGGCCGATATGGTGATGATGGCGATCTCTTTCTGGCCGGTGAACTTGACCGCATTTGACAGCAGGTTGTACAGCGCCTGGTACAGGAAGGCCGGGTCGGCGGTGACGTTCGGCAGCGCGCCAATGCGCCACTCGACGCGGCGCGCGCCGACGTCGGGAAGGAGTTTTTGCATGCAGGCGCGCACCAGTTCCCCCATGTCGACCGCGGCCGGGCGCAGCGAGGCGCGTCCCATCTGGGAAAAGCTGAGCAGGTCATCGACCAGCTTGCCGGCCAGGCGTGCCGAATCCTTGATGTTTTTCAGGAAGCGCTGGCGCCGCGTCGGGTCGTCGCTGTCGGACGTGTCCAGCAGCAGGTCGGAAAAGCCGACGATGTGGCGCAGCGGCGCGCGCAGGTCGTGCGACACCGAATACGAAAAGGCTTCGAGCTCCTTGTTGGCGCGGCCCAGTTCTTCGGCCAGTTCGGCCATCTGCTCGGCGCGCTCAAGCGCAATGCCGAGCAGGGCAGCGCGAAATTCTACCGCCAGCTCGACTTCAGCCTCGTGCCACGGACGGCTGTGCCCGTGTATGGTTTCGTGCCAGGCGGCAAAGCTGGTACGCGGGGACAATTGGCCAGAGGACAGCGTCAGTTTCTCGTGCGGATTGCCGGCCCAGTCGATGCTGTAGACCTGCTCGGGCCGGAACCACAGCAAATAATGCTGGTGAATCTTCGAAATTGGCATCGCCAGCAAGCCGCTGGCATTGTGCGCGATGGCCGCGCCGCCGGGGTACACGGTCGACAGCGCGTCGGAATGAAACACATCATCGTTGATGCGGGTCTGCAGCCAGCCGGTCAGGTCGCGGATCTGGTCTTGCCCGGGCGTGTCGCCGAAGGCCATGACCTGGTCGTCGACCACGATCGCCACGCCGTCGGCGCGGGCAAACTGCAGCAGTTCCGGGAACAGCTTGCTGAGGTTGTCGATGAAATCCTGGCTCTGGGTCAGGCCGCCCAGCATCGACACCATGATGCGCCGCACATCGAGGCGGAATTGCAACTCCTGCGCATCTTCGCGCGCGCCGATGCACAGCGCCAGAATCTGGCCCAGCTGCTCGCAGGCAGCCCGCTCTTCGAAGCCCACCGGCGCCGGGTTGTCGTTATGGCAGGAAATCAGGCCCCACAATTTGCCCTTGACCATCAGCGACACCGACATCGACGCCAGCGTGCCCATATTGCGCATGTACTGCAGGTGCACCGGCGAGACGCTGCGCAGGCTGGCGAACGACAGATCGTTGGCGCCGCCGGTGACGGGATTCATGGCGGGCACCAGCGGTGACGGGGTGTAGTTGGCGTCCTGGATCACGCGGATGCGCGACGACGCGTACAGTTCGCGCGCCTGGCGCGGCACGTCCGAGGCCGGAAAGCGCTGGCCCAGGTAAGAGTGATATGCCGGATCGCGCGCTTCGGCCAGCACCTGGCCGTGGCCGTCGCGGTCGAACAGGTAGACCAGCACGCGCCCGTAGCCGGTCACGGCGCGGATCTGACGCGCGGCCAGTTGCGCCAGCGATTCGATGGTCGGGGCGTCGTTCACCTTCAGTAAAAAGTCGCCCAGCAGCGGGTACAGGTGGCGGAAGTCGGCGGTGCGGCTGCGCTGCACCACTTCAAACTCGATGATCGTGACCTGGTCGCACAGGTGCGCGGACACGTCGAAATGCTTGCCATTGGCGAGCGTGACGGTGCCCAGATAAAACGGGCGCGGCCCGACCGTGCCGGCGGCCAGCTCCGGCCCCAGGCTGGCGGCGGCAGCGCTGCCGATCACCTCGTGCAGTGGCCGGCCGATCACCTCGGCAGCTGCCGGGCCTGCCCAGTCGGCCAGGTTGGCGCTCGCTTGCAGCACATGCAGAGCGGGTGCCGGTGCCAGGGTCAGCAGGAAACCGTGTGGCTGTATGCTGCCGGGAAAGCGGATCGGTTCGCGGTCACAGGACGTCAGGTCGACCGTGCCAGGTTTTGCGGTGGCGTCAGGAGTGCTCAACATGAAAAGGGCGACAGGTTGTGGACGCGCCATTCTAGCTTTATTTCAGGCGCATCGCGGCAGCCACGCTGCGTCAGGTGTGGGACTTCCGGGCACGACATTGTATAGTCGTGTCAACTTGACCATCCGGAGCGCGGTCCACATGTCGACCCCTTTGCACATTGCCACGCCCTTGCTTGAATCGCGCGCCTTGCCGGTGCGTGCCGGCCAGACGGTGTGGCTGAAGATGGACGCGCTGCAGCCGACCGGCTCGTTCAAGCTGCGCGGCATCGGCCACGCCTGCGCCGAATACCAGCGCCGCGGCGCCACACGCTTCATCGCTTCATCGGGCGGCAACGCCGGCATCGCCGCGGCCTACAGCGGCCGCAAACTCGGTGTGCCGGTGCTGGTGGTGGTGCCGGAGTCGAGCAGCACCCGGGCGCGCGCCCTGATCGCGCGCGAAGGCGCCACGGTCCTCGTGCACGGCGCGTCGTTCCATGAAGCACACGCGCACGCCTTGGCGCTGGCGGGCGTGGGCGATGCCTTCATCCATCCGTACGACGACCCGCTGTTGTGGGAAGGCCATGCATCGATGGTCGACGAGATCGCGGCCGCTGGTGTCACGCCCGATGCAGTGGTGCTGTCGGTCGGCGGCGGCGGCCTGATGGCCGGGGTGATTGCGGGCCTGCGCCGCCATGGCTGGGACCAGGTGCCGGTGATCGCGGTGGAAACGGCCGGCGCCGATGCGTTTGCGCAGTCGGTGCTGGCCGGGCGCCAGGTCGAGCTGGCCGCCATTACCAGCATCGCCACGTCGCTGGGGGCGCGCAGCATCGCGCCGCACACCCTGCAACTGGCCACCCAACATCCGGTGCGCAGCTATGTGGTCAGCGACAACGATGCCGTGCAAGGCTGCATGCGCTTCATGGACGACCAGCGCGTGGTGGTGGAACCGGCCTGCGGCGCGGCGCTGGCGATTGCCTGCCAGGCGCCGACCCTGCTCAAGGAATTCGATAACGTTGTCGTGATCGTGTGCGGCGGCGTGACGGCCACCGTGGCGCAGCTGGCGCAGTGGAGCGAGATTGCAGAAAGACGGCGCGGTCCGCGCGACGCCGGAACCTAAGTCTAGTTCGCGCCCGTACTGCCCACCGCGCCGCCAGCGGCAGCTGGCTTCGTGGCCGGCAGCGCCAGCGCCGCGGTCATGGTGCCCGGCTCAACCCGGTCGCCGCGCCAGACCACGTGCTCGTCCACCGAATACAGGCTGCACGGCTGCTCGCTCTTGCTGGAGCAGGTGGCCAGGGCGCGCGCGTCCGGGTCTTCGCCTTCTTCCGTCCAGCACCACTGGCCGGTGGGCGACAGGGCAAACGCGCGCGGGCTCATCTTGGTGAGATATTCGCGGTAGGCCTTGCGGCCCGACTCGCTCAGGAACGGCACCGCATCGATGTCGTCGAGTACGGCGAAATCGGTTTTCGGCGGCACCGGCGGCGCCGCGAAGTCGTACACGATGGTGGTCGGCATGCCGACCTGCTTGAGGAAGCGCTCGGTGTCGGCCATCCACACTTTTTCGCCGTCGCGGCTGGCCAGCATGCCGTGCGAATCGCGCTTGAAGGCGGGGAATTCGACCAGCGTCGCCTTGCCGCCCGCGCTTTCGAATGCGGCGTGCAGGCGCCCGGCCAGGGCAGGGCCGAACAGCGAATCGTTGGCGCCATACATCCACAGGCTCGGGATTTTGTTGTGCGCGCCGTAGTCGGCAAACGCCGTTGCCAAAGCGCCGCGCCAGTCGCAGCCATTGCTCTCGTCGCGCAGGCCGCCGGCGAAATTGATCAGGCCGCGCACGCCTGCCAGCGTTTCGGTGCCCAGCGCCATCGTGGCCAGGCCGCCGTACGACTGGCCTGCCACCACGATATGGTCGGCATCGATCCACGGCTGGGCGCGGGCAAATTCGAGGGTGTCGCGCACATCGTCGGCCTGGGTGTAGCCGTTGGCGCGCATGTCGCAGCCGTGATCCTTGTAGCTGCCGGTGGAGGCGGCAAAGCCCTGGCGCATCGGTACCATCACAGCGTAGCCGCGCTTTACGAAGGCGGCGGCCATATGGTAAAAACGGTCGCGCGCCTGGTGGCTGGGGCGGCCGGGATCCTTGCCATGGTTGATAATGATCAGGGGGAACGGGCCGCTGCCATTCGGCCTGAACACGGTGGTTTGCAGGCGCGCCTGGTGGTCGGCGCCGGCCGGCACCAGCATGACCCGTTCATTGATGCGGTAGTCTAGCTGCACAACCTGTTCTTGCGAAATCGCGGGTGACATGGCGACCAGGGCGATCGCAGCGGAGCTCAGTTGGCGAACGATTATGCGACTCATAAACATAAATACCCGGATTCCTTGCAAATATTAATGCCACTCGGAAAAATTTATTCTATGCATGGATTTTGAGCAGGGCAATACCCGTTTTGGCAACATGCGACATAAATTCGCTGCCGTAGCTACAATGACAAGCAGCACCGTTTTGCCAGTAGGCCAGGGGAATATCATTTCAACAGAACAACACTTCGCTCGATGAGCAAGTACGAAGTGCGCGCGTGGCATCCCAACGAAAAACCGTTGATGCCCGGCTCGCCGTCCACGCCTGACCATTCCACCGCCAAGCGGTTTGCCTACCTGTTGGTCGGCATCCTGGTCACGCTGACAGGCGGCTTGGGCAATGCGCTGGTGTCGGTTAACCTCATCGCCCTGCAAGGGACGCTGGGCGCCTACTCGACCGAAACCAACTGGCTGCCGGCGGTGTATGTGATGGCCAACGCGTCGATGAACCTGCTGCTGGTGAAGTTTCGCCAGCAGTTCGGCCTGCGCCTGTTCACCGAAGCCTTCCTGGTGCTGTATGCGCTGGTCACGTTCGGCCACCTGTTTGTCAACGATTTGCATTCGGCCATTGCGGTGCGCGCGGCGCACGGCATGGTCGGTGCGGCGCTCAGTTCGCTCGGTTTGTATTACACGCTGCAGGCGTTCAAGAAGGCCTGGCGGCTGAAGGGGATGGCGCTGTCGCTCGGCATGTCTCAGCTGGCGCTGCCGATCGCCTATATTTTTTCCAGCGATTTACTCGAATTTGCCGAGTGGCGCGGGCTGTACCTGTTCGAGCTGGGCCTCACCTTGCTGTCGCTCGGCTGCGTGCTGCTGCTGAAACTGCCGCCGGGCGACCGCTTCAAGGCCTTCCGCGGCCTCGATTTCCTCACCTTTGGCCTGTTCGCGCCAGGTGTGGCGCTGCTGTGCGCGGCGCTGACGTTCGGACGCATTTTGTGGTGGCGCGAGACGCCATGGATCGGCATGGCGCTGGCCGGGTCGATTGTCCTGATCGTCGCGGCGATTGCGGTCGAGCACAACCGCACCTATCCGCTGCTTAATTTGCGCTGGCTACGCACCGGGAATATCGCGGCGCTGGCGATGTCGCTGGTGCTGGTGCGGGTGGTGTTGTCCGAACAAAGCGTGGGCGCCGTCGGTTTCCTGCGCGCCATTGGAATGGGCAACGACCAGTTGCAGACCCTGTTTATTGTCGTGCTGGCCGGCACCCTGCTGGGTATCGTCACGTCGGCCATGATCACCAATGTCCAGCACTTGCAGGCGCCGCAGATTGGCGCGCTGCTCCTGATGGCGCTGGGCGCGTGGATGGATGCGCACGCCACCAGCCTGACGCGTCCGGAAGAAATGTACGTCAGCCAATTCCTGCTGGGCTTTGGCGGCGCACTGTTCCTGGGGCCGCTGGTGATTTCCCTGATCGGCCAGGTGATCGGCAACCCGGGCAACCTGATCACCTTCTCGGTGCTGTTCGGCCTGACGCAAAACCTGGGCGGCCTGATCGGCTCGGCGGCGCTGGGCACGTTTCAGGTGATGCGCGAAAAATACCACTCCAGCATCCTCACCGATCACTTGAGTTCACTCGATCCGCTGGTGGCCGCGCGCATCCAGAGCAGTGCGGCGGCCTATGCCAAGGTGTTGGCCGACCCCGCCGCGCGTACCGCCCAGGGCGTCTCGGCATTGCAGGCAGCCGTCGCGCGCGAGGCGAATGTGCTGGCCTTCAACGACGTCTTCATGCTCATCTTCGCCATTGCGATCGTCACCGCACTGTGGGTCTCGGCCCATACGCTGTACAACATCGTAATGAAAGTGCCGTCGCCCTTTTTGCCGCCTGCGCCAGCCGCACCGGCCATCACGCCGTCGCCCATGCCCCGGCTTCCAAGTACCGAACCTGTCACTGACTGATATGCCCGAGAACCCGAACTACGCCGCTCCTGCTGCCACCACTGTGCCTGTTGCACCGGCGCCACCCGTCCTGCCACCACCGCCAACGCGCCGCATCTGGCCGTCCGTCGTCGGTTTTTCGATGGTGGCGCTGGCCGGCGTCCTGATCGTCCTGTACGCATGGGACTTGCCGCCATTTCACAGCACCATCGAGACCACGGAAAATGCGCTGGTGCGCGGCCAGGTGACGATCATCAGTCCGCAGCTGTCCGGTTACGTGGTGGAAGTGAAGGTGCAGGATTTCCAGCCGGTGAAACAGGGCGAGCTGCTGATGCGCATCGACGACCGCATCTACCAGCAGCGCCTCGACCAGGCCAAGGCAGCGCTGGCGGCGCAACAAGCGGCACTGGCCAACAGCCCGCAATCGGCCGCGAGTGCCGCAGCGAGCGTGGCGCAAAACCAGGCGGCGCTCGCCAACGCGAAGGCCCAGGCCGACCGCGCCGCAGCCGACTTGCGCCGCGTGGAAGAGCTTGCGGCCGACGGCTCGCTGTCCGCGCGCGAACGCGATTCGGCCCGGGCCGCGCGCGCGCTGGCGACCAGCGGCACCGCGCAGGCCAGCGCCGCGCTGGAAATTTCGCGCCAGTCGCTGCGCAGCGTGGGGGTCAACCGCGAGGCGCTGCAAGCTGCCGTGGCAAATGCCGAAGCGGCCGTGCAACTGGCGCAAATCGATCTGTCGAACACGCGCATCCTGGCCCCGCGCGACGGCCAGCTGGGCCAGGTGACGGTGCGCCAGGGCGCTTTTGTGAATGCCGGCGCCCAGTTGACGGCGCTGGTGCCGGACCAGATGTGGATCATCGCCAATCTGAAAGAAACCCAGATGGCCAACATCCGCATCGGCCAGCCGGTGCGCTTTACGGTGGACGCCTTGAACAATGCGCGCTTGCTGGGCCACGTTCAGCGCATTTCGCCGGCGGCCGGCTCCGAGTTTTCCGTCATCACGCCGGACAATGCCACCGGCAACTACGTCAAGATTGCCCAGCGCATTCCGGTGCGCATCACCATCGATGCCAACCAGGAACTGGCCAGGCGGCTGCGGCCGGGCATGTCGGTGGTGGTCAGCATCGATGCGAACGTGGCCGGGGCGGCGCGATGACGGTGCGCGTATTGGTGCTTGCGCCGGTGCTTGCGCTGGCGCTGTCCGGCTGCGCGATGGCACCGCAACCGGCCCCGCCAGCGACCTTGAGCACGCCCGCGCAGTGGCGCACGGCGCTGGTCGCTGGCGCGCCCGTCGAGCGAGACTGGTGGCGCGCGTTCGGCGACCCCGTGCTCGACCAGCTGGTGCAGCAGGCGCAGCAGAACAATGGCGACGTGCGCGTGGCGCTGTCGCGCTTGCAGGAATACCAGGCGCGCGTGCGGGTGGCGGCCAGCGCGCAGGCGCCGGCGCTCACGGCCAGCCTGAACCCGACCCGGGCGCGCGCGCTCGGGTCGAGCGGGCCCGTGGATGGCACGGCCTTCACCGGCCAGGTGCAAGCCAGTTACGAACTCGACCTGTTTGGCCGCCTGGCCAGTACCACCGCTGCGGCGCGCTTCGACCTGCAAGCGCAGGAAGCGCTGGCGGCCGCGACCACGCTGGCGGTGGCCGCCAACACCGCTTCGGCGTACCTGAACCTGCGCGGGCTCGATGCCCAGCTGGCGCTGGCGCGCGCCACGCTGGTGTCGCGCCAACGCTCGTACGATCTGGCGCGGCGCCAGTACGAGGTGGGCTACAGCTCGCGCCTCGACCAGGCGCAGGCCGAAGCCGAATTGCACACCACCGCCGCCGTGGTGCCGCAGCTGGAACGCGCCATCGCCCAGCAGGAGAACGCCTTGAGCGTATTGCTGGGCGCCAGCCCGGGTGCAGTGGCGCGCGGCGCCGCCTTGCCCGACCTGCGCCCGCCATCGATCGGCGCCGGCATGCCATCCGAATTGCTGCGGCGCCGGCCGGATATCGCGCAGGCCGAAAGCACGCTGGCCGCGCTCGACGCCAGCCTGGCCGCCGCGCGCGACCAGTTGTTGCCGTCGATTCGCTTGAGCGCGTCGCTGGGTGCGGAGGCGGGCAGCCTGGCGCAGCTGCTGCGCGCGCCGAATGCCTTGTGGAGCATCGGCGGCAGCATCCTCGCGCCGATCTTCGACGGCGGTCGCCTGCGCGCCCAGGCCGAAATCGCCGGCACGCTGCGCGACCGCGCCGTGTTCGGCTATGAAGCTGCGGTGCGCACGGCGTTTTCCGAAACCGACAATGCGTTGACGGCCGTGCAGCGCCTGGGCGAGCAACTGGTCGAAGCGCAGGCGCGCCAGCTGGCGTCCGCCGAAGTGCTGCGAGTCGCCCACAACCGCTACGCGAACGGTTATGCGTCCTACCTGGAAGAGCTGGACGCGCAGCGCAATGCCTTTGCGGCCGACAACAACGTGCTGCAATTGCGCGCCAGTTTGCTGGCCGCGCATGTCGACCTGTACCGCGCGCTCGGGGGCGGCTGGCGTGCAGCTTAAGCGTGCGGTGTGCGCTCGCTGCCTGCGCGCAAAGTCGGCCTGCATCTGCGCCTGGATCGCACCAGTCGCATCAAGCGTGGAACTGCTGATCCTGCAGCATCCTCTGGAAGTGGGCAACGCCAAGAACAGCGCGCGGCTGCTGCATTTGAGCGTGTCGCCAAGCCGGATGGTGACGGGCGAAACCTTCGACGCGGCGGTGTTGACGGCGCTGCTGGAGGAGGGCGGGCGCACGCCGGTGTTGCTGTATCCGGACACGCCGGGCGCGCCGTCGTCCGCCATGCCGGAGGCGCCAGCCAAGCTGCGCCTGGTGATCGTCGACGCGACCTGGCGCAAGAGCCGCAAGATGTTGTACTGCAATCCGCTCCTGCAAACCCTGCCGCGCATGACGTTGCGGGCAATGCCGCCGTCGCATTACCGCATCCGCAAGGCGCATGCGCCGGACCAGTTGTCGACCCTGGAAGCGGCAGCGTATGCGCTGATGCAGTTCGATGCCGACCCCGCGCGCTGGCAAGGCTTGCTGGATGCCTTCGACGGCTTCGTCGGCCAGCAGCTCAGCTACGTGCCAGCCTAGAACGTCACGATTCCCCAGGCCAGGGTGCATTTGTGATTCGCATCGAAACTGGTCAGCTGCGTCACGCCACCGCCGGACGCCACATCCAGCGCCAGGACGTTGGCCGGCCCGGTGAACGCGGCCCAGTTCGCGGCCACGTCGCCACCCGTGTTCGGATTGCCGGTCTTCGCAAAATTAGTCCAGTAACGCGTCATGGCCGTCTGCAGCTGGCGCCGCTCGTCGTTGCCGAGCTCGCCCAGGTTGTACAGGTACTGCAGGTCGTAGGAATGGGCAGCGCCTTGCTGGAAGCTCAAATAGTACTTGCCGTTGGCCACACCGACCGTTGGCGGCGCGGTCTGGTCGCGGAACTCGTACATCCAGATCGGCGAGGCCTGGGTGTTGATGCGCTGCGACGTGCGCAGGGCGGGGCAGGAAAAGGCCAGGTCGGTGGCCATGGCCGCGACCGCCAAACTCGGCTGGATGGCAGTGTTGGTGCCGTAATTGGCGAGCGGATAAAACCGGTTGACGATCTCGTTGACGTTGGCGCCGCTGCCGGCTGTCAGGCTGGCCACGGTGGGGGCATAGGCCGCGCTCTGCAGGGAATAACTGGTGTTGGCCGGATCGAGGTTCGGCGGCGTCGCCGCCGCGCGGCGCGCGGCTTCGTTGATGGCGATGTAGAGCGCGTATTCATTTTCGTTGGTGCCATTGACCATCGGCACCTTGAGGTTGTCGCCGGCAAGGAAGGTCGCCTTCACCGATCTGGTGAGCACCTTGCCGTCGATGGACGGCACCATGATCGGGATCGCGTTGGCAATGGCCTCGGCCAGGTGGGTGCGCAGAACCGCCTCCGGCAAGTTGCGCAGGCAGGCGGCCGTGACCGGTGTGCAGTTGATGCCGCTGACGCCGGCCGCCGTGGCGGCATTGATGGCCGTGTCGACGATGGCGGTGCTGGTCGTCGCCATCTGCGCCGCGCTCATCTGGCGCTCGTTGCCATAGCTCCCGCTTTGCACCATCGCCTTGTTGAACAGGCCTTTCGAGCCGGGCGCGGCGAGGTGGGTCATGACACTGAAGCCGCCCGCCGATTCGCCAAACAGCGTGACATTGTTCTTGTCGCCGGCAAAGCGGACGATATTGTCCTGCACCCATTTCAGGGCGGACTGCTGGTCCATGATGCCGTAATTGCCGGCGGCGCCGTTGACGGCCAGGGCCGGGTGCGCCAGGAAACCCAGCGCGCCCAGGCGGTAAGCCACGTTGACGACGATCACGCCTTTTGAGACCAGCGGCGACGGGTCGGCATACACCGACGTGCCGCCGGTGTTGAACGCGCCGCCATGCAGGTTGACCATGACCGGATACGGCCCGGCGCCGATCGGCGCGTGCACGTCCAGGTAGAGGCAATCCTCGCTGTCGCCGGCCAGCCGGAACGGGCTGGTGCCGGTTTGCAGGCAGGGCGCCGCCGAGCTGGTTTTTTCCAGCCTGGTGGTCCATTTTGGCGCAGGCGCCGGCGCGGCCCAGCGCAGCTCGCCCAGCGGCGGCGCGGCGAACGGGATGGCGAAGTAGCTGCGCATGCCGAGCCGGTCGATACCCTTGACGTCGCCATTGTCGGTGTGCGCCACAGTGGGGGGATTGGCGGGCTTGTTTTCATCGATGAAGCCGCAGGCGGCGAGCATCAGCGTGACGCCTGCTGCAACGCTTACCCGGAACGGGCTGGCACAATGGCTCACATGCTTGTTCACTGTCAGTCTCCTGTCTTATTCTTGCTATCAAAAAAACCAATAGTAGCCGCTTATTGCATGCCAAGGAAGAATGATCTGCGCCCATGCACGCCGCTTGAATTTCGTTGGACGATGGCGTACGATACTGTATAAATGTACAGTAAAGGTGCCGCGATGGCAGACCGTAAAGTCGAACCCTGCAACGATTGGCAAGCCGTGGAAGTGGTGCGGTCGCCGCTTGCCCGCAAGGGCCGCGGCGCCGTGTCGAATATGCAGGGGCGCTACGAAGTCAACGCGCGCGAGGAATACGACGATGGCTGGGGTGCGCAGGACGGGGAGGTCGATGCGACGCCGTTTCGCACCATCGTCACCGATGAAGTCGCCAAGAGCATCCTCAGCCGCAACACCTCGCCAGACATCCCCTTCAATGTGTCGCTCAATCCCTATCGCGGCTGCGAACACGGTTGCGTATATTGCTTCGCGCGGCCCACGCACAGCTACCTGGGCCTGTCGCCCGGCCTCGATTTTGAAAGCAGGCTATTCGCCAAGGTAAATGCCGCCGAGCTGTTGCGGCGCGAACTGGCCAAGCCGTCGTACGTCCCGGACCACATCGCCATCGGCGTGAATACCGATGCGTACCAGCCTTGCGAGCGCGAGCGCCGCCTGACGCGCCAGGTGCTGGAAGTGCTCAGCGAATGCCGCCACCCGGTGGGCCTGGTGACCAAGTCCTCACTGATCGAGCGCGATATCGACCTGCTGGCGCCGATGGCTGCGCAGCACCTGGCCTGCGCGGCCATCACCATCACCACGCTCGACCCGGCCATCGCGCGCACGCTCGAACCCCGCGCCGCGGCGCCGGCGCGCCGCCTGCGCACCATCGAAACGCTGGCGCGCGCCGGCATTCCCGTCAGCGTCAGCGTGGCGCCCATCATCCCGTTTGTCACCGAGCCTGACATCGAAAAAATCCTCGAGGCGGCGCGCAATGCCGGCGCGGTGGGCGCCCATTACGTGGTGCTGCGCCTGCCGTGGGAAGTCAATCCGCTGTTCCAGGAATGGCTGCAAGCGCACTTTCCCGAGCGCGCCCAGCGGGTGATGAACCGCGTGCGCGACCTGCGCGGCGGCAAGGATTACGACAGCGACTTCGGCAAGCGCATGCATGGCGAAGGCATCTGGGCCGACCTGATCCGCCAGCGCTTTACCAAGGCCGTCGAGCGGCTTGGCATGAGCGGGCTGCGCAGCCGGTTCGACAAGCTGGACGTGTCGCAGTTCAGGCGGCCCTTGCGTTTGCCGGCGACCGTTGCCAGGAAAGACGCAAACGGGGCGGGGCAGCTGGATTTGTTTTAACCCAGTCGCGCGAGATGGCGCTCGATGGCGAACACGTGGTCATCCGGCTTGTCCATATCGCGCAGCGCCTGCGCCAGCGCCAGCAGGTAGTCGCGGTTCGGCCCGCTGGGGCCGGATGCGCCGGCAATCTGGGCGGCAATTGCCGCATCGGGCGCTTCGCCCAGGAACGCTGCATTGTCGCTGGCCGCGATGTACACCAGCCCTTCGGCGCTGCCGCCGTCGTCGAACGCGATGCAGATCGCCAGGCGCAGGTAGCCATTTTTTTCGCGGTAGTCGAGGTGGGCGAATTCTTCCGGCGTCACCAGGTACGCCATGCCGTGGCAGACCGCGCCGGGTGCAGGCGCCAGCGTTGCCACGCGCCCGGGCGCTTCCTGTGTGCCGCGGTGGTCGTGCGAACCTTGCCAGAAGCGCCGGGTCCAGCCGCTGATGCTGGCGGGCCGGCGCGCCAGGAACGGAAAGTCGGCCTTGTAGATCAGCGAACCGTAGCCGAACAGCCAGACTTCGGCGTGGCCGTCGAATCGCGTCATGCCCTGGTTGATGGCGACGGTATTGAGTGACATGGCAGCGTTCCGCAAAGCGCTGATTATATCGATACCTGGTGCCAAGGTTCGGAAGCGCACGGTGCTGCAGGCCCGTCTTCTGGCCCAATCAGGCAACACGGCCTTACCCCACATGAATACCAGTTGTATGCTCAAAGGAAATAGTTTTAAATGGCTGACCTTACAAGAATAAAGGAGACGCCTTGAAACTCGCCACCCTCAAAGCCGGCGGCCGTGACGGCACGCTGGTCGTCGTCAGTCGCGACCTGTCGCTGTGCCAGCGCGTGCCCGCCATCGCGCGCACCTTGCAGGCGGCGCTGGATGACTGGCACACGAGCGCGCCGCAACTGGAAGCGGTCTATCTGCAACTGAATGCCGCCGGCAGTGCAGGCAATATCAGCGCGGCCGAGCCCTTCCTGGAAGCCGACTGCCATTCGCCACTGCCGCGCGCGTACCAATGGGCCGACGGCTCGGCGTATATCAACCATGTCGAGCTGGTGCGCAAGGCGCGCGGCGCCGAATTGCCCGCGTCGTTCTACACCGATCCGCTGATGTACCAGGGCGGTTCGGACCGCTTCGTCGGCCCGCGCGACCCGATCGCAGTCCTCGACGAAGGCTGGGGCATCGACCTGGAAGCGGAAGTGGCGGTGATCACCGGCGACGTGCCCATGGGCGTGGATGCCGCCGCGTGCGCCGGCGCCATCCGGCTGGTCATGCTGGTCAACGATGTTTCGCTGCGCAACCTGATACCCGGCGAACTGGCCAAGGGTTTTGGTTTTTTTCAGGCCAAGCCGGCCAGTGCCTTCTCGCCGGTGGCAGTCACCCCGGATGAACTGGGTGCGGCCTGGCACGATTCGAAGCTGCACTTGCCGCTGCAGGTGACGTTAAATAGACACGCTTTTGGCAAGCCGAATGCAGGCGACGACATGACGTTTAATTTTGCGCAACTGGTCGCCCACGCTGCCCGCACGCGCGAACTGGCCGCCGGTACGATTATCGGGTCCGGTACGGTGTCGAACAAGCAGGGTGGACTGCACGGCTCGAGCATTGAACACGGCGGCGTCGGCTATTGCTGCCTGGCCGAAGTGCGCATGTATGAAACCATCGAGCAGGGCAGTCCCAGCACACCATTCCTGCGTTACGGCGACACCGTGCGCATCGAGATGCTCGATAACGCCGGCGCCAGCATCTTTGGCGCCATCGAGCAGGCCGTCGCACCCTATCAGCGCAGTATCTAAGCGGAGAACACCATGAAGCTGCATACCTATTTTCGCAGTTCGGCCGCCTACCGGGTGCGCATTGCGCTGAACCTGAAGGGCATCGATTACGAAGCCGTGCCGGTGCACCTGATCCGCGACGGCGGCCAACATCACCAGCCGGCCTATCTGAACATCAACCCGAGCGGCATGGTGCCGACCTTGCAGGACGAGCGCGGTACGCTGACCCAAACCATGGCGATCCTGGAGTACCTGGAAGAAACGCATCCGACTGTGCCGCTGCTGCCGGTCGATCCGCTCGGGCGTGCGCGCGTGCGCGAGCTGGCGCAGATCGTCGCGTGCGACATCCATCCGCTCAACAATTTGCGCGTGATGCGTTACCTGGTGGATGAACTGGGCATCAGCGAGGAAGCGAAAACGACCTGGCTCAAGCACTGGATCGTGGAAGGGTTCGACTCTATGGAAAGCCACCTGGCGCGCCATCCCGGCACCGGCACATTCTGCCATGGCGATACGCCCACCATGGCCGATTGCTATCTGGTGCCGCAGGCGTTCAATGCCATCCGCTTCGATATCGACCTGTCGCCGTATGCGAACATCGCGCGCATTTATGGCAATTGTGTGGGTCTGCCGGCATTCGTCAAAGCGCATCCGGCGCAACAGCCGGATGCGGAATAAGCAGCGTGATGGCTTATTGCTTGTTGTCAGACGAGATATTGCGCAGCGCTTCGTCGATTTGCGTCGACTGCGTCCTGGCCAAATCGCCCAATGACACCATGCCCAACAGCTTGTGCGAAGCCTGGTCGATCACCGGGACGCGCCGGATCTGCTGGTCGCCCATCGCGGCCAGCACCGCGTCGACACCCTGGCCCGCGTGACAACTGAACGCTTCCGGACTCATCACGTTGCCGACGCGGTCCGACTCGGGATCCTTGCCTTTGGAAATTGAGCGCACGACGATATCGCGGTCGGTGATCATACCAACCAGCGCATCGCCATCGAGCACGGGCAGGGCGCCCACATTGAACTCTTCCATCAACTGCGCCGCACGGCGGATGGTATCGGTGGGGCCGACATAGTGCACATCTGAACTCATCACATCTTGAATGGTTTGCATCGGGAATCTCCTGGTAGTTGTTCATTCAATACCAGGCCATGATGCCCGCGATGGCGCCAGAATGCCCACGCGCTTGCACAGCGCTGGGCTACAATCCGCGTCTTTCCTTGCGTGTTTGCCATGTCCACGATTCCACCAACGATTCTTGCCGCTCTCGACCTTGCCGACGCTTCCTGGCGGCCACATTTGCTGGCCGGGCTGGAAGCGCTTGCCGCCGCCAACCCGGCTTACCTGGCCGAACTTGCCGTCGATGATTATCTGCCGACCGAAGGCCGCCTGTTCGCTGCGTTCGCCTTGCCGCTGACGCGCGTGCGCTACGTGCTGGTGGGCGAGGGGCCGTATCCGCGCGCGGCCAGCGCCACCGGCGTCTGCTTCATGGATGGCGCAGTGGGCGCGCTATGGAGCGCCGATGGGTTGTCAAAACCTGTCAACCGCGCCACGTCGCTGCGCAACTTTATGAAGATGCTGCTGGTGGCCGATGGCCAGTTGCAGGCGGGCGCGACGTCTGGCGTGCAGATGGCGCCGGTGGCCGCGCGTGCGCGCGTCGATGCCGCGATGATCCAGACATTGCCCGATCTGCAAGCCAACCTGACCGCCCAAGGCTTTCTACTGCTCAACGCGGCGCTGGTGTTTCGTCACACCGTGAAGCCGGCCATCGATGCCAAAGCGTGGTTGCCATTCCTGCAAGTGGTGCTGCGCGCACTGGCCGGACTGGCGCCGCCGCCGACCTTGGTGCTGTGGGGGAAAATCGCCGAGGAACTGAAAAAACTGCCTGAAACGGCGCGTTTCCCCCAGGCAAGTGCCGAGCATCCCTATAACCTCAGCTTTATAGAACACGCCGGCATGCAAGCCCTGTTTGGCCCGATGCGACTACTGCGCCAAAACCGGGTCACCGAAAGACAAGCCTGAACGAATTTGCTATACTTGACTAATTCATTCAACTACTCGCCGCGCCGCCAGGCGCAGCAGGCAAATTGTTTGAACAAAGATCGTTCTGATAACAATGCAGGTTTTTTGATAACGAGGCTTGAATGCGTCTGACCACGAAGGGCCGATTTGCCGTTACCGCGATGATCGATCTTGCTCTGCGACAGGGCAAGGGGCCGGTCACGCTGTCCGGTATCAGTCAGCGCCAGGCCATATCGCTGTCTTATCTGGAGCAGTTGTTTGGCAAGCTGCGCCGCCACGAGATCGTCGAATCGATTCGTGGCCCGGGCGGTGGCTACAGCCTGGCGCGCGTTGCCAGCGAAGTGACGGTGGCCGATATCATCATCGCCGTCGACGAGCCGCTCGACGCCACCCAGTGCGGCGGCAAGGAAAATTGCCATGGGGTCGACCTGGCCAGTGGCACGCGTTGCATGACCCACGAACTGTGGGCCACTCTGAACGAAAAAATGGTCGATTATCTCGATTCAGTGTCGCTGCAAGACCTGGTCGACCGCGAAATACAGAAGCACCCTGAACAACATGTCGTGGTCATGCATCGCAGCCACGCCACCGTCGAAACGCATTGAAGCACACGGAGTAAAACTGATGAACGCGCCACTGGACCAACACCTCGAGCAAGCTTTCGAAACCGCGACTGAATCGCACGCTTTCGAAACCGCCCCCCATTTTCCGATCTACATGGATTACTCGGCCACCACGCCGGTCGATCCGCGGGTTGCCGACAAAATGATTCCCTTCCTGCGCGAGCAGTTCGGCAATCCGGCGTCGCGCAGCCATATGTATGGCTGGAGCGCCGAGGCGGCCGTCGAAGAAGCGCGTGCGCAGGTCGCCGCCCTGGTCGGCGCCGATCCGCGCGAAATCGTCTGGACTTCCGGCGCTACCGAAAGCAACAACCTGGCCTTGAAGGGCGCTGCCCAGTTCTACAAGACCAAGGGCAAGCACATCATTACCGTGAAAACCGAGCACAAGGCAGTGCTGGACACGGTGCGCGAACTCGAGCGCGTGGGTTTTTCCGCGACTTATCTCGAGCCGCAAGATAACGGCCTGATCACCATCGAACAGCTGGCCGAGGCGATCCGCCCGGACACCATCCTGGTCTCGGTGATGCTGGTGAATAATGAAATTGGCGTGATCCAGCCGATTGATGAAATTGGCGAACTGTGCCGCTCGAAAGGCATCATTTTCCACTGCGACGCGGCGCAAGCCACGGGCAAGCTCGCGATCGACCTGGCAAAATCCAAGGTCGACCTGATGACCTTCACTGCGCATAAAACCTACGGCCCGAAAGGCATCGGCGCGCTGTACGTGCGGCGCAAGCCACGCGTGCGTCTCGAAGCGCAGATGCACGGTGGCGGCCACGAGCGCGGCATGCGCTCGGGCACCTTGCCGACCCACCAGATCGTCGGCATGGGCGAAGCTTTCCGCATCGCCAAGGAAGAGATGGACACGGAAATCGTGCGCATCACGGCGCTGCGCGATCGCCTCGCCAAGGGCCTGATGGAAATCGAAGAGGTGTATATCAACGGCGACATGGCGCACCGCGTGCCGCACAACCTGAACGTCAGTTTTAACTATGTCGAAGGCGAGTCGCTGATCATGGCGATCAAGGGCCTGGCGGTATCGTCGGGGTCGGCTTGCACATCGGCCAGCCTGGAACCATCGTACGTGTTACGCGCGCTCGGTCGCAGCGATGAACTGGCGCACAGCTCGATCCGCTTTACCATTGGCCGTTACACGACCGAAGCAGACATCGATTTCGCGATCGACCTGCTGAAATCGAAGGTTGGCAAACTGCGTGAACTGTCGCCGCTGTGGGATATGTTCAAGGACGGGATCGACATCAGCTCGATCCAATGGGCAGCCCACTAATTACGTTTCACTAAAAGAATCAGGAGCATCACCATGGCTTATTCAGACAAAGTACTCGATCACTACGAAAACCCACGCAACGTCGGCGCCTTTGGCAAAGACGATGCAGATGTCGGCACCGGCATGGTTGGCGCGCCGGCCTGCGGCGACGTCATGAAACTGCAAATCAAGGTTGGCGCCGATGGCCTGATCGAAGATGCGAAATTCAAGACCTACGGCTGCGGTTCGGCCATTGCGTCGAGCTCGCTGGTGACCGAATGGGTCAAGGGCAAGACGCTGGCGCAAGCATTGGAAATCAAGAACACGCAGATCGCTGAAGAGCTGGCGCTGCCACCGGTGAAAATCCACTGCTCGATCCTGGCCGAAGACGCCATCAAGGCGGCGGTGCTGGATTACCAGACCAAGCATCCTGCACTGGTATAAATGATGTAAATGGGCTGGCGCGCTGTGTGGCGCGCCAGCCTGTCGAATGCGGAGAACAGCAATGGCAATCACCCTGACCGAAAAAGCAGCCCGTCACATCAACCGCTACATCGAGCGTCGTGGCAAGGGACTCGGCTTGCGCTTCGGCGTGCGCACCACCGGTTGTTCCGGCCTGGCCTATAAACTCGAGTATGTGGACGAATCGGCCGCCGAAGACAGCGTGTTCGAGTCGCACGGCGTGAAGGTTTTTGTTGACCCGAAAAGCCTGCCGTATCTCGACGGCACCGAGCTCGACTTTGCCCGCGAAGGCCTGAACGAAGGGTTCAAGTTCAACAACCCGAACCTCAAGGATGCATGCGGTTGCGGCGAAAGTTTCCGGATTTAATGCAAAACCATTTCGAGCTGTTCAACCTGCCGGCCCGTTTCGATGTCGACGCGGCTGCCTTGGACCAGGCTTACCGCGACGTCCAGGGCCGGGTACACCCCGACAAATTCGTCAACGCGACGGACGCTGAAAAGCGCGTCGCGATGCAATGGGCCACGCGCGCCAACGAAGCCTACCAAACCCTGAAACACCCGCAAAAGCGCGCCCAATATCTGTGCGAGCTGAACGGCGTGGACCTGCAAACGGAATCGAACACGGCCATGCCGATGGACTTCCTGATGCAGCAGATGGAGTGGCGCGAAGAGCTCGGTGACGCGCGCGCTGCGAAAGACGGCATCGCTCTCGACCGTCTGGACGCCCAGTTGCGCAGCGCCCGCAAACAGCGGCTGCTGTTGGTCGGCAAGGAGCTCGATGCCGGCCAGTACGATGCCGCCGCGCAAGGCGTGCGCGCGCTGATGTTTCTCGATAAATTCGGCGAAGAAGTCCAGTACGCCTTCGAAGCCATCGACAACTAGCCCGCAAACAATTACCCAATAATTAGGGTCAGAGTAGAGTTTTTGAGTAATTGCTCATTTAATCGACTCTGACCCTAATTTTTCTACAATAGATTAAGAACAACATGGCACTTTTGCAGATTTCAGAACCGGGCATGTCGACCGCGCCGCACCAGCATCGGCTGGCAGTGGGCATCGATCTCGGGACGACCAACTCGCTGGTGGCCACCGTGCGCAGCGGGACGCCGGAAGTGCTGTCCGACGAAGACGGCCATAGCTTGCTGCCGTCGATCGTGCGCTATCTGCCGAATGGTCATGCACATATCGGCTACAAGGCGCAGGCGCACCAGACCACCGATCCGAAGAACACCATCGTCTCCGTGAAGCGGTTCATGGGGCGCGGCCTGCGCGACATCGCGCACGCCGAGAACATGCCGTACGACTTCCAGGATACCCCTGGCATGGTGCAGCTGAAAACCGTCGCCGGCCTGAA
Organism: Massilia sp. S19_KUP03_FR1; assembly: GCF_036688685.1. Lineage (NCBI taxonomy): Bacteria > Pseudomonadati > Pseudomonadota > Betaproteobacteria > Burkholderiales > Oxalobacteraceae > Massilia > Massilia sp. S19_KUP03_FR1. The sequence goes on from NZ_JAQQPS010000009.1 coordinate 75,160, forward strand.
AAGCCCGGTCGAAATATCTGCGCAAATTCTCGCTACCCTGCGCCAGCGCGCGGAAGATTCGCTCGGCGATGAACTGGTCGGGGCCGTCATCACCGTGCCGGCGTACTTCGACGATGCCCAGCGCCAGGCCACCAAGGATGCGGCCCAGTTGGCCGGCATCAACGTCCTGCGTCTGCTGTCGGAGCCGACTGCCGCCGCGATCGCGTATGGCCTGGACCAAGGTAAAGAAGGCGTCTACGCCGTGTATGACCTGGGCGGCGGCACCTTCGATATCTCGATCCTGAAACTGTCGAAAGGCGTGTTCGAAGTGCTGTCCACCGGCGGCGATTCGGCCCTCGGTGGCGACGATTTCGACCACCGCCTGTTTTGCTGGATCATGGAGCAGGCCAAACTGGCGCCGCTGTCGGACGAAGACACGGCGACCCTGATGGTCAAGGCGCGCCAGGCCAAGGAACTGCTCTCGACGAATGCGGCCACCACCATCGACGCCATGCTGCAAAGCGGCGAAGTGGTGCAAGTGCGCATCACCGATGAAGTTTTCTTCGACATCACCAAACACCTCGTCGCCAAGACCATGAGCGCGATCCGCAAAGCCATGCGCGACGCGGACGTGTCGATTGAGGATGTCGACGGCGTGGTGATGGTGGGCGGTTCGACCCGCATGCCGCACGTGCGCCGCGTGGTCTCCGATTTTTTCCATACCATTCCGCATGCGAATATCGACCCGGACAAGGTGGTGGCGCTGGGCGCCGCCATCCAGGCCAATCTGCTGGCCGGGAACCGCGCCTCGGGCGACGACTGGCTTCTGCTGGACGTGACGCCGCTGTCGCTCGGTATCGAAACCATGGGCGGCCTGGTCGAAAAAATCATCCCGCGCAATTCCACGATTCCGTGCGCGCGTGCGCAGGAATTCACGACATTTAAAGATGGTCAGACCGCGCTGGCGGTGCACGTGCTGCAGGGCGAGCGCGAACTGGTCAGCGATTGCCGTTCGCTGGCGCGCTTCGAGCTGCGCGGCATCCCGCCCATGGCGGCCGGCGCAGCACGTATTCGCATTACTTACCAGGTTGACGCCGATGGCTTGCTGTCGGTGTCGGCGCGCGAAACGCGCTCCGGCGTGGAAGCGTCGATCACGGTCAAGCCGTCGTACGGCCTGGGCGACGACGATGTCGCACGCATGCTGCAGGACTCGTACACATCGGCAGCCGGCGACATGGTCATGCGCGCGCTGCGCGAAGAGCAGGTCGAGGCCGAGCGCATCTTGCTGGCGACGCAGTCGGCACTCGAGTCGGATGCGGCGCTGCTCGACGAAGCGGAGCAGGGCGCTTTAAGTGCGCTGGTTCAGCAAGTGCGCGATGCGATCGCACGCTCGTCTGACGAATCCGTCGCCATCGGCACGCGCCAGGATGGCTTGCACAATGCAGTGCAGACGCTGGCACATGGCACTGAAGAGTTTGCGGCGCGGCGCATGGACAAGAGCGTGCGCAGTGCGCTGGCCGGTAAAAAGCTGTCCGAGGTTTAAGCGCCACCTTCAGCCATCATCATTGACCGTCATACCGGCGAAAGCCGGTACCCATGTTGAGCGAGCTTGCACCACTTATTCAGCGTACTCAGTATGGGTCCCGGCGCGCGCCGGGATGACGTTTTTGAGTGCTCGTATAATATGCATCAAAACTGTCATTTGCCCTTCGCAATGACCACATCCACGAGGTAACCGAAGTGCCCCAAATCGTATTCCTGCCCCACCCAAAATTCTGCCCTGACGGCGCCGTCGTCGATGCCCCCAGCGGCAAGTCGATCTGCGACATCATGCTCGACAACGACATCGAAATCGAACACGCCTGCGACCGCGTCTGCGCCTGCACCACCTGCCACGTGCTGGTGCGCGAAGGTTTCAACTCGCTCAACGAGCCGGAAGAGCAGGAAGAAGACATGCTCGACAAGGCCTGGGGCCTCGAGCCCGTCTCGCGCTTGTCGTGCCAGTCGATTGTCGGCACCGAAGACCTGGTGGTGGAGATCCCGAAATACACGATCAATCACGCCGCCGAGGCGAACCATTGAGCAGCCCCGTGAAAGCGAGCAAGTCGCAGGCTGACGCCCTCCCACCGGAGATCCGTCCCGGCCAGTCCGTCGCGCTGCTGCAGGAGCTGCACATCCTCACGCGCGACGGTAAGCTGAACCAGGACAGCCGGCGCAAACTCAAGCAGGTCTACCACCTGTACCAGTTCATCGAGCCGCTGCTCAATGAACTGCTCACCGACCACCCGAACGTGTCGCTGGTCGACCATGGCGCCGGCAAGTCCTACCTCGGCTTCATCCTGTACGACCTGTTCTTCAAGGGCATCAAGGATCAGCAGGGCGCCCATATCTACGGCATCGAGACCCGCGAGGAGCTGGTAGCCAAGTCCACCGAGCTGGCCAAAAAGCTCGGCTTCGACCAAGGCATGTCCTTCCTGCCGCTGTCGGTGGCCGAATCGACGACGTCAAGCCTGCTGCCGGCCCAAATCGACATTGTGACCGCCCTCCACGCCTGCAACACCGCCACCGACGACGCCATCGATTTCGCCCTGAAGAAGCGCGCGAAATACATGGTGCTGGTGCCGTGCTGCCAGGCCGAAATCGCCTCGGTCCTGAAGAAAAACAAGGGCCGCGACCTGGGCAAGAGTGCGCTGACCGAAATCTGGCGTCACCCGATCCATACGCGCGAATTCGGCAGCCAGATCACCAACGTGCTGCGCTGCCTGCAGCTCGAAGCGCACGGCTACCAGGTCAATGTGACCGAACTGGTGGGCTGGGAGCACTCGATGAAAAACGAGTTGATCATCGCGACGTACAAGAATTTGCCGCGTCAGCGTCCGACCGAGCGTCTGCAGGAAGTCCTGTCCACGCTGGGCCTGGAAGAAATGGGCCAGCGTTTTTACACTAGCCAACTCGCCTTGAGCACGGAACCAACATGAACCAAGCCAACTGGATCGACCTGCGCAGCGACACCGTCACCGAACCGTCGCAAACCATGCGCGACGCGATGGCCGCCGCGCCCGTGGGCGACGACGTCTATGGCGACGACCCTACCGTGAACCGCCTGCAGGACTTCGGCGCCGAGTTGTTCGGTTACGAGGCCGGCATGTTCGCCCCTTCGGGCACCCAGACCAACCTGATCGCGCTGATGACCCACTGCGGCCGCGGCGACGAATACCTGGTCGGGCAGGAAGCGCACACCTACAAATACGAAGGCGGCGGCGCCGCGGTGCTGGGCAGTATCCAGCCGCAGCCGATCGCCAACCAGCCGGACGGCTCGATCGCGCTGTCCGACATCGGCGCCTACATCAAGCCGGACGACATGCACTTCGCGCGCACGCGCCTGCTCGCGCTGGAAAACACCATCGGCGGACGCGTGCTCGGCACCGACTACATGGCCGCCGCCACGGCGTTCGCCCATGCGCGCGGTCTGGCCACCCACCTCGACGGCGCCCGTATCTGCAACGCCGCCGTCAAGCAGGGCATCAGCCTGGCTGACGCCGTCGCCGGTTTCGACACGGTCTCGGTGTGCCTGTCGAAAGGGCTGGGCGCGCCGATCGGCTCGCTCCTGCTCGGCCCGAAGGCCTTTATCGAGCAGGGCAAACGCTGGCGCAAGATGCTCGGCGGCGGCATGCGTCAGGCCGGCGTCATCGCGGCGGCTGCCCAGCACGCGCTGGAGCACAACGTTGCGCGTCTGGCCGATGACCACACCAACGCCGCGCGCCTGGCCGAGGGCCTGGGTGCGATCGACGGTTTGACGGTCGATACGCCGCAAACAAATATTTTTTATATTCACATGGACCAGGCCGCCTGCGACGGTTTGCGCGCTGCCATGGCGCGCGAACAGATTCGCGCGACGGTCGGTCCGCACACGCGCCTGGTCACGCACTGGAACGTATCGGCAGACGACGTCGAAAAAGTCATCCGTGTGATCAGCGCATTTTTCAGCGACTGGAAAAAGACATGAGTGAAGCCATTCGCCTCGCCAAACGCGTCGCCGAGATGGCGCCGTGCTCCCGTGCAGACGCCGAGCGTTACATCGCCGGCGGCTGGATCAGCGTCGACGGCAAGCTGGCCGAAGACCCGGCCATGCGCGTCGAGGATACCCAGGATGTGGTGATCGATCCGAAGGCCACGGCCGACGAGCCGACCCCTGTGACGATTTTGCTGCACAAGCCAGCCGGCGTGAATGCGGGCGTCGGTGCTGTCGGAGAATCCGCGCTCGATTTGCTGACTGAAGCAACGCTGCAAGTGGCCGACCACGGCCGCCAGCGCTTCCTGAAGCGCCACCTGACCAAATTGACGCTGACGTCGCCGCTCGAGACGATGGCCAGTGGCCTGCTGATCTACACCCAGGATTTCCGGGTGGCGCGCAAACTGGTCGACGATGCCGAACGGGTCGAGCAGGAGTACGTCGTCGAAGTGGCGGGAACGCTTGCCGAGGGCGGCCTCGCGCTGCTGAACTTTGGCCTGAAATTTTCCGGCAAGCCGATTCCGCAGATGAAGGTCAGCTGGCAGAACGAAACGCGTTTGCGCTTTGCGCTGAAAGGCGTGCGGCCGGGGCAGATCGCGCACATGTGCGAAGCGGTGGGCTTGAGCGTGGTATCGATGAAGCGGCTGCGGATCGGGCGCATTTCCATGGCCGGGGTGCCGGCGGGGATGTGGCGCTACCTGCATGAGTATGAACGGTTTTAATCGTTTAAATTAATCAAAAAAGCCGCTGGGCGCGCCTCAAGCCGTGGCGGGCAGCTTCCGAGCGGGTGGCGGCAGCTGGATCAGCCGGGTGCCCGCCAGTTTATCGTGCAGGAACTGGCGGTCCTGGTCGAGGAAGGCAGTCAGCGCCCAGACCGCGATGCCGATAGCGAGCGCGATGCCGGTCTGTCCGTGGCTGAGCTTGAGCACATGGGACAGGTACAGCGCCGGCAGCAGCCAGCACCAGGCCAGCAGGTGGCGCAGCAGGGCGGCGCCGAACGGCACGCGCGCATGGCCCACTTTCACCAGCTTGATACGCCAGGTTTTCATCGCCAGCGTGAAGCCGCTGCCGCACCACGCGTGCAGGAAGTAGGCGGCGGCGACCAGGAAAAACAGCGCAATGCCAAGGTGGCGGAACAGCGGCGCCTGGCGGTTGCCGCTCAAAAAAATAAACAGGAAATTGGCGAAGAATTCGACGGCGGCAATCAGCATCAGCTCGTACAGCATGGCCATCAGGCGCCGCTTGATGGTCGGCGTGCGGATGGCCACCGCTGGGTTGTCAAGCATCGCTTATTTGACGGGCGCGGCGGCGCTGACGCTGCCCGTCGCCATCGCTGCAGTGGCCGGGGTGGGGGCGCCGCGCAACACCGGCGTGGTACTGCGCTGCGGCGACTTGGCTGGCGGCACATTGGTCAATTGCTTGCGCGCGGCTTGCTCGGCGAGCTTCTGTTTTTGTTCATCAGGCAATTGCTTGTAGCTTTCCCAGGTGGCGCTTTTTTCGTTGGGGGCGAGCGTTTTGGCCTGGGTGTAATTCTGCCGCGCCGCCGCGCGTTGCGCGGGCGTCAGGCGCACCCATTCGCGCATGCGCTCATGGACGCGTTGCTGCTCTTCCGGTTTCATCGTGGCATAGCGATTGGCCAGTTCCAGCCATTTTTGCTTGCGCACGCCTTCCATTGGATCCCATTCGCGCTGCAAGGGTTCCAAGGCAATTTTTTGCGCCGCCGACAGCTGGCTCCAGACCGGCTTGTCAGCCGTTTTGACGGGGGCTTTGCGCGCCTGGGCCGGTGGCGGCGCTGCTGGCTGCCCGATTTGGGGCGCCGTCTGCTGCGCGTGCAGCGCGGCCGCGCAGACAGCCAGCGCCAGGGCGCCACCCAAAATTGCCACGCCGAACCGAAGCCGCTTGGTCGTCATTGCGCGCGCTTCTGCGATGCCAGGTAAGCGTTAAAGCCATCGTCCAGGTACGCGGTCAGCGGCAATTCGTCCGACAGCACGGCCGCGTCGAGCTCGGCCACGTCGGCGATATGCTGTTTCTGCTCTTGCTGGTAGACGCCGGCCAGGCCGGCCACCAGCGCGAACAGCGGGACGGCGACGGCAATGCGGCCCAGGCCGGCGCCGGAAAACAGGGCGCGCAACTGGATGCCAAACAACCCACCTTGCGCCACCGGCTTGCGCGCGCGCTGCGGCGCGTCGGCTTTCTTGCGTGCGAGCGCGCTGGCGCGCGCGGCCGCCAGTCGCGCCGTGGTGGCGTCTGGCAGCGTATCGAGCTGTTCGTTCAGCGCGCGGCGTACCGCGTACGCCAGGTTGATGTCGTCGGTGTTCATAATGTCAATCCCTTGGCTTTCAACGCGGCGGCGAGGGTGTGTGTCGCTCTCGAACAATGCGTTTTGACGCTGCCTTCCGAGCACCCCATGGCTTCTGCAGTTTCAGCCACGTCCATATCCTGCCAGTAACGCATGAGGAAGGCTTCCCGTTGACGTGGCGGCAGTTTTTGTACTTCGTTGTCGATGATATGCAGGGTTTGCGCGCGTTCTACCTGGTCCGCGCTTGACTCCGCTGCGCTGGAACCTTGCTCTGCCTCAAACGACGCCAGTATATCAAACTCCTCCTCGTCGCCGTCGCGCCGGCCCATTCCCGAAAACAGGCTGACCCAGGTGTTTCGCACCTTTTCGCGTCGGAAATAATCGAGGATGGTGGTCTGCAAGATGCGCTGGAACAGCATCGGCAATTCGGCGGCCGGCTTGTCGCCGTATTTCTCGGCAAGCTTGATCATCGCGTCCTGCACGATGTCGAACGCAGATTCGTCCTTGCGCACGGCGTAGACGGCTTGCTTGAAGGCGCGCCGTTCCACGTGCTCCAGGAAATCGGAAAGTTCTTTGTCGGTGGCCATGCGCTCGAGAGGTGGGTGCGCCGCAGGTACATTGCCTATGGCTGCTGGGAAACTGACGCACTCTAGCAAAAAAGCGCGGGAACTGCACCTGATTCACGCCAACGGTCACATTGCCGCACTGAAATCGGACACTTTTCGGACTTGGATAGTTGAAAACCTTCGTTGGGTTAGCGCCTGCGCATCGGTAAGCTCGACGCATCGACTACTGAACAGGCATGCCATGTCCGCCGTTTTAGCCCAACCATTATTCTCAAGCAAGTCATTTGACATTCGTCCCGTCGACGGCGCCCTGGGCGCCGAGGTGTTCGGGCTCGACCTGCGCCGCCCGCTCAGCGACGACGATTTTGCCGTGCTGCATCGCGCCCACCTCGACCACCACTTGCTCATTTTTCGTGACATGCGCATCACGCCGACCCAGCAGGTCGCATTCAGCCGGCGCTTCGGTCCGCTGCAAATCCACGTGCTGCGCCAGTTCCAGCTGCCCACCGACCCGGAAATCCTGATCATTTCCAACATCAAGGAAAACGACCAGCCCATCGGCCTGGGCGATGCCGGGCATTTCTGGCACTCGGACTTGTCCTATAAAGCCATCCCCAGCCTTGGGTCCATGCTGCACGCGCAAGAGTTGCCGCAGGAAGGCGGCGACACCTTGTTTGCCAACCAGCACACGGCGTGGGAACGCTTGCCGCTGGCCTTGCAGAACAAGGTGATCAATCTGTATGCCGAACACAGCTACCTTGCCAAGTATGCCGAACTGCAGCGCCGCAACCCGTGGCGCCCGAACCTGACCCAGGCGCAGATCGACGAGGTCAAACCCGTCGTGCAGCCGGTCGTGCGCGTGCATCCGGAAACCGGGCGGCGCGCACTGTTCGTCAGCGAGCATTTTACGACCAGGATCGTCGGCTTGGCGCAGGCAGAGAGCGACGCCTTGCTGGCCGAGCTGTTTGACCTGAGCACGCGTCCCGAACACGTGTACCGCCACCAGTGGCAGCCGCACGACATGGTGTTCTGGGATAACCGCTCGCTGATGCACCTGGCTGCCGGTTGTCCGGAAGACCAGCGCCGCAAGCTGTACCGCACCACCATCGAAGGCGACCGCCCGTTTTAATCTTTTAAGAAGAACAACACATGAAATTACGTACCATCGCCGCCGCACTGACGGTCGCTGCCATCACCCTGTCCAACGCTGCCCACGCCGAAGGCAAGCTTCGCATCGCCGAACAATTCGGCGTGGTCTACCTGCTGCTCAACGTGGCGCAGGACCAGAAACTGATTGAAAAACAAGGCAAGCTGGCCGGCATCGACATCGACGTCGACTGGGTCAAGCTGTCCGGCGGCGCGGCCGTCAACGATGCGCTGCTGTCCGGTTCGATCGACGTGGCCGGCGCCGGCGTCGGGCCGCTGCTGACCATCTGGGACCGCACCGCCGGCAAGCAGAACGTCAAGGGCGTGGCGTCGCTGGGCAACTTCCCGTACTACCTGGTCAGCACCAATCCCAAAGTGAACACCATCGCCGACTTCACGGCCGCCGACCGCATCGCCTTGCCGGCCGTGACGGTCTCGGTGCAGGCACGCCTGCTGCAAATGGCGGCGGCGAAGCAGTGGGGCGTGGGTGAATTCAAGAAGCTCGATCACCTGACGCAAACCTTGCCGCACCCGGATGCCGCAGCGGCCATCATCGCCGGCCAGACCGAAATCAATGCGCACTTCGGCAATCCACCGTTCCAGGACCAGGAGTTGGCCGGCAACCCGAAGGCGCACATCGTTCTCAATTCGTTCGACGTCCAGGGCGGGCCGAGTTCGGCCACGGTGCTGTACGCCACCGAAAAATACGTCAAGGAGAACCCGAAAACGTACCGCGCCTTCATCGCCGCGCTGGATGAAGCGGCGCAATGGATCACGAAGAACCCGGACGGGGCGGCCGACGCTTACCTGCGCATCAACAAGGGCAGCCTGGACCGCGCATTGCTGCTCAAGGTCATCAAGAATCCGCAAGTGCAGTTCAAGGTGGCGCCGGAAAACACCCTGGGCCTGGCGCAATTCATGTTCAAGGCGGGCGCCATCAAGAAGCAGCCGGCCAGCTGGCGCGATTACTTCTTCGAGCATCCGGCGTTAGCCAAGGGGAGCTGAGATGGCGGTCTTTCCCTTCCAGTCCGGCACGCCTGAACCACTGCTGCGCGCAAGCGGTGTGACCATCGATTACGGCGCTGTGCGCGCCACCGAAAACGTCAGCTTCGATGTGCATGAAGGCGACCGCTTCGTCCTGCTGGGGCCGTCTGGTTGCGGCAAGTCGACCTTGCTGAAAACCGTCGGCGGCTTCATCACGCCGACGGCAGGCACGCTGACGCTGGCCGGCCAGCGCATCACCGCGCCGGGTCCGGACCGCATTGTCGTGTTCCAGGAATTCGACCAGCTGCCGCCGTGGAAAACGGTGCAGCAGAATGTGATGTTTCCGATGCTGGTCAGTGGCGTTTCCAGGGCCGAGGCCTCGGCGCGCGCACTGGCGTGGCTGGAGAAAGTCGGTCTGGCGCAGTTTGCCCATGCCTATCCGCACACGCTGTCGGGTGGCATGAAGGCGCGCGTGGCGATTGCGCGGGCGCTGGCCATGCAGCCGAAAATTTTGTTGATGGATGAGCCGTTTGCGGCCCTCGACGCGCTCACCCGCCGCAAGATGCAGGAAGAGCTGCAGATGCTGTGGGACGAGATGCGTTTTACCATGCTGTTCGTGACCCACTCGATCGAAGAAGCGCTGGTGGTGGGCAACCGGATCTTGTTGCTCAGTCCCCATCCGGGGCGGGTGCGGGCGGAATTGAATAGCCATCAGTTTGGCTTGCACAGTGCGGGCAGCGTGGCGTTCCAGGCGGCGACCGGGCGGATTCATCGTCTGTTGTTTGGGGAAGAGCCGCTGGTGCAGGCGACTGGTGTGACGGTGACGGTATGAGTGCGCTTCTTGAACCGCCGATTCGGGCGGAGTATGAGTTGGAGCCGGCGTCGGCGCCGCGTGTCGAGCAAGCTCGGCATGGGCCCCGGCCTTCGCCGGGGAGACGGTGGTGGGCGCAGGCCGGGTGGATCAGGAAAAGCCTGTTGCTGGTCGTGATTGCGGTCCTGTGGGAAGCCATTGCGCGCTGGCAGAACAATGATTTGCTGTTGCCGGGTGTCGTCGCGACCAGCAAGGCATTCTATGAAGGCATAGTCTCGGGCGAACTGCTGGGTTACGTCGGCGTGTCGCTGTGGGTGCTGGTGCAGGGCTATGGCGCCGGCATCCTGGGCGCCTTCCTGTTGACCTCGCTGGCCGTGTCGACCCGCTTCGGGCGCGATTTGCTGGAAACGCTCACCGCCATGTTCAATCCGCTACCTGCCATTGCGCTGTTGCCGCTGGCGCTGCTGTGGTTCGGCCTGGGCAAGGGCAGCCTGATTTTCGTGCTGATGCATTCGGTGATGTGGCCGCTGGCGCTGAACACCTATGCCGGTTTTCGCAGCGTGCCGGAGACGCTGCGCATGGCCGGGCGCAACTACGGCCTGGGCGGCGTCGGGCTGGTGTTTCAGATTCTGATTCCGGCCGCGCTGCCAGCCATTTTGTCAGGCCTTAAAATCGGCTGGGCGTTTGCCTGGCGCACCTTGATTGCCGCCGAGCTGGTGTTTGGCACCACCTCCGGGAAAGGCGGCCTGGGCTGGTACATTTTTCAGAGCCGCAATGAACTGTATACGGACAAGGTGTTTGCCGGCCTCGCGATGGTGATCATCATTGGTTTACTGGTCGAGAACACCGTGTTTCAGACCGCGGAGAAAGTGACCATCCGGCGCTGGGGTATGCAACGATAAAGCGCTTTAATATGGCGTCAAACCGACAATTTCTGCACTAATTAAGAGCGCGCTGTGTTGATCGCAGGGGGTGGTTTTAAAACCATGTATTTGTCCTTGACCAAAATGGTGCAGCGCGCTAATGTATGTAACGCTTTGCAACCCCGAAGCTCCATGGTCAAGTTGAGACCGGCACACAAGGCCATCCTCTTCATGACGCGCTTTCATTTGTAGGCAGTTTGCTCCCACCCGTGCCACAAGCGCGAGGGACACGACTAACCGCCGCAGAAACTCAAGCCGAACGAGTTGTGGTCAGTGCCATTTCGTAAGTTGCCCAACGGGTGAATGAGAGAATGGCGCGGCACAGAGAGAAGGGACGCCTGAGGCTGTTGCGAGTAAGCGTGTTTCGTCAGGAAAGAGCATCCGATCAAACTCCCTCTGGGTCTTGAAAGGATTTTTATGAGTACCGAACCAACCGGCCCGATCACAGGCGCCGAGATCCTCGTACGTTGTCTCGCGGAAGAGGGCGTCAAGCACGTCTTCGGTTATCCGGGCGGCGCTGTCCTGTACATTTACGACGCGATCTACCAGCAAGACGCCTTCCAGCACATCCTCGTGCGCCACGAACAAGCAGCCATTCACGCCGCCGATGCCTATTCGCGCAGCTCGAACACGGTCGGTGTTGCGCTTGTCACCTCCGGTCCCGGCGTCACCAATGCCGTTACCGGCTTGTCGACTGCCTACATGGATTCGATTCCGATGGTGGTCATTTCCGGCCAGGTGCCGAGCCACGCCATCGGGCAGGACGCCTTCCAGGAATGCGACACGGTCGGGATCACTCGCCCCGTGGTCAAGCACAATTTCCTGGTCAAGGATGTCAAGGATTTGGCGGAAACCATCAAGAAGGCGTTCTACATCGCACGCACAGGCCGTCCCGGACCCGTGCTGGTCGATATCCCGAAGGACATCAGCATGCACACCTGCATGTACTCGTATCCTCGCGAAATCGAAATGCGCTCGTACAAGCCAGTCGACAAGGGACACGCCGGCCAGATTCGCAAGGCGGTCCAGTTGCTGCTGCAAGCGGAACGCCCGATGATCTACAGCGGCGGCGGCGTGATTCTCGCGAATGCTTCGCCGGAACTCAATCGCCTGGTCGACAAGCTCGGTTTCCCGGTGACGAACACGCTGATGGGCCTGGGCGCTTACCGTGCCTCGAGTGACAAGTTCCTGGGCATGCCCGGCATGCATGGCACTTACGAAGCGAACATGGCGATGCAGCACTGCGACGTGTTGATTGCCATCGGCGCCCGCTTCGACGACCGCGTGATCGGCAACCCGAAACACTTCGCGTCGAATCCGCGCAAGATCATCCATATCGACATCGACCCGTCCTCGATTTCGAAACGCGTCAAGGTCGATATTCCGATCGTCGGCAACGTCAAGGATGTGCTGATCGAATTGCTGTCACAGTTAGATGCCAGCGAAGCCAAACCGAATGCAACGCACCTGCAAGGCTGGTGGAAAACCATCAACGAATGGCGCGGCAAGGAGTGCCTGAAGTACCAGGGTTCCGACCTCGTCATCAAGCCGCAATCGGTGGTCGAAAAAGTCTGGGACATCACCGAGGGCGATGCCTTCATCACGTCCGACGTGGGCCAGCACCAGATGTGGGCGGCGCAATACTACCGCTTCGACAAGCCGCGCCGCTGGATCAATTCCGGCGGTCTGGGCACCATGGGTGTCGGCTTGCCGTATGCCATGGGCGTGCAGATGGCCAACCCGGACGCGACCGTTGCCTGCATCACCGGCGAAGGCTCGATCCAGATGTGCATCCAGGAACTCGCAACCTGCAAGCAGTATCACCTGACCCCGAAAATCATCCTGCTGAACAACCGCGCCCTCGGCATGGTGCGCCAGTGGCAACAGATCGATTACGGTTCGCGTTATTCCGAGTCCTATCTCGACTCCTTGCCCGACTTCACGGCGCTGGCGGAAGCCTACGGCCACGTCGGCATGAAGATCGAGAATCCGGGCGACGTCGACGGCGCGCTGCGCGAAGCCTTTGCCATGAAAGACCGCCTGGTCTTCATGAATTTCATTACCGACCAAACGGAAAACGTGTGGCCGATGGTGAAAGCAGGTAAGGGCTTGTCGGAAATGCTGCTCGGTTCGGAGGACTTGTAATGCGCCATATTATTTCTGTCCTGCTTGAAAACGAAGCCGGTGCCCTGTCGCGCGTGGTCGGCCTGTTCTCGGCCCGCGGCTACAACATCGAAACGCTGACGGTGGCGCCGACCGAAGACGCGACCCTGTCGCGCATGACCATCGTCACCAGCGGCTCGGACGACATCATCGAACAGATCACCAAGCACCTGAATCGCCTGATCGAGGTGATCAAGGTGGTCGATCTCACCGAAGGCCAGCACATCGAGCGCGAGCTCATGCTGATCAAGGTACGCGCGGTGGGCAAGGAGCGCGAAGAGGTCAAGCGCACGGCCGACATCTTCCGCGGCCGCATCATCGACGTCACCGAAAAGACGTACACGATCGAGCTGACCGGCAACAAGGCCAAGCTGGATGCCTTCATCGACTCGATCGACCGCAGCGCGATCCTCGAGACGGTGCGCACCGGCGGCTCCGGTATCGGACGCGGCGAACGCATCCTCAAGGTTTAAGCAGTACCCCGAATACACCTCATAAAAATTACCAGGATAAAAAAATGAAAGTTTTCTACGACAAAGATTGCGACCTCTCCCTCATCAAAGGCAAGAACGTCGCCATCATCGGCTACGGCTCGCAGGGTCACGCGCACACACAAAATCTGAATGACTCCGGCGTGAACGTCACCGTCGGCCTGCGCAAGGGCGGCGCGTCGTGGACCAAGGTCGAGCAAGCCGGCCTGAAGGTTGCAGAAGTCAATGACGCGGTGAAAGCTGCCGACATCATCATGATTTTGCTGCCGGACGAAAACATCGCCCAGGTGTACAACGAAAACGTCGCACCGCACGCCAAGCAGGGCGCCGTGCTGGCCTTCGCCCATGGCTTCAACGTCCACTACGGTCAAGTGGTGCCACGCGCCGACCTCGACGTCATCATGGTCGCGCCGAAAGCGCCGGGCCACACCGTGCGCGGCACCTACAGCCAGGGTGGCGGCGTGCCGCACCTGATCGCCGTCTACCAGGACACCTCCGGCTCGGCGCGCGACATCGCCTTGTCGTATGCGATGGCGAATGGCGGCGGCCGTGCCGGCATCATCGAAACCAACTTCCGTGAAGAAACCGAGACCGACCTGTTCGGCGAACAAGCCGTGCTGTGCGGCGGTGCGGTCGAGCTGATCAAGGCGGGTTTCGAGACCCTGACCGAAGCCGGCTACGCGCCGGAAATGGCGTATTTCGAATGCTTGCACGAACTGAAACTGATCGTCGACCTGATCTATGAAGGCGGTATCGCCAACATGAATTACTCGATCTCGAACAACGCCGAATATGGCGAGTACGTGACCGGTCCGAAAGTGGTGACGTCGGCGACCAAGGAAGCGATGAAGCAGTGTCTGAAGGATATCCAGACCGGCGAATACGCGAAGAGTTTTATCCTCGAAAACAAGGCCGGCGCACCGACCCTGATTTCACGCCGCCGCCTCAATGCCGAGCACCCGATCGAAATCGTCGGCGAGAAACTGCGCGCGATGATGCCGTGGATTGCGAAGAACAAGCTGGTTGATCAGTCGAAAAACTAAGCGGTGCCCGAGCAGGCGGGGGCTATGGCCCCCGCCTGCTCGGGGATTGAATTGCAACGAAGCATTACAACCATGTGAACATTCTGCAAACCCCTGTATTGTGGTTACATCAGTAACTCACCAGGAGATGTTCATGTCACTTTCAAAATCCCTCGTATTCGCTTCCGTCCTGCTCGCCGCTGGCGCCCAGGCCCAGTCCGTCACGACCGGCACGCTGGTCGTCGTTCCTGCGTTTGGCGAAGTCACCCGCGCCAACGACGAAGCAACCCTGATGCTGGCCGTCGAAGAGCAGGACAAGGACAAGAACGCCGCCGCCTCGCGTGTGAACGCGAAGATGAAGCAGGGCACCGATATCGTCAAAAGCAGCGATGCGTCGGCGAAACTGAAAACCTACGGCTATTACACCTACCCGGTGTATCCAGAAGACAATCCGCAGCGCCCGCTCGCCGCGAACGTCAAGCGCGTGCCCACTGCCTGGCGCGTCGGGCAATACCTGGAAGTGAAAACCACCAACCTGGCCGACTTGAAGAAGACTGCCGCGGCGGCCCAGAAAGTGTTGCAGATCAATGGCGTGAACTTCGGTCTGAGTCCGGCATTAACCAGGCAGCTCGATGACGAGCGCATTGCTGCCACCTACCGCAACCTGACTGAACGGGTCGCCTCGGTCGCGCGCGCGATGGGCAAGGCGCCGGCCGACGCAATCGTGGACACGGTGGATTTTGAAGGTTCGGGCAACTACGCTGAAGGCGCTGCTGCACCCGCACCGATGATGATGAAAATGTCGCGCGCCGCCCCGGCCCAGGACATGGCTGAACCGAGCTTCGAGCCAGGCGAAACCACGCTGAGCATGCGCCTGGTTGGCAAAGTTAAATTCCGCTGACATTAGGCGTTCGCTAACTTGCCAGTGCGGCCACTATAATAAGTGCACGCACTGCAAGCATGCGCACTCTTACATGATACGGAAAATTATGCCGAACTTCCCCCGCCGCAAAAAGAACCCCAAGCCACCAGGGGTCAAGTTCGCCCGCTTCAAGCGCTTCACCAAGCGCCGGGTCGATGCCGCCGGCAATATCCAGCCCCGCCGCGGCATTTATCTGCTGCCGAATGCCTTCACCACTGCCGCCTTGTTCGCCGGTTTCTACGCCATCGTGATGGCCATGAACCAGCGCTTCGACCAGGCCTGTTGGGCCATCTTCATTGCGATGATCCTCGACGGCCTCGACGGCCGCGTTGCGCGCCTGACGAATACCCAGTCCGAGTTCGGCGCGCAGTACGACAGCCTGTCGGACATGGTGTCGTTCGGCGCCGCGCCGGCGCTGGTGATCTATGAGTGGTCGCTGCGTGGTCTGGGCAAACTCGGCTGGCTGGCCGCGTTCATCTATTGTGCTGGCGCTGCCTTGCGGCTGGCGCGCTTCAACACGAATATCGAAGTGGTCGACAAGCGCTACTTCCAGGGTTTGCCGAGTCCTGCCGCGGCAGCGCTGGTGGTCGGCTTCATCCTGATGATGAGCGACCCGGACATCAATATCAGCGCGCGCTCGGTCGACTGGCTGTCGTGGACGATTGCCGTCTTTGCCGGCCTGAGCATGGTGAGCAACATCCCGTTCTACAGCTTCAAGGATGTCAATTTCAAAAAATCGGTGCCGTTCATCGTCGTGTTCCTGATCGCGCTGGGCTTTGCGCTGGTGGCGATCAACCCGGCCGTGGCGCTGTGGCCAATTTTCCTGGTCTACGGCTTGTCGGGATATGCGATTTTTCTGCTGCGCCTGGCGAAAGGCAAGCCTGTGAATATCGTTTCACTGGACCAGGGCCCAATCGACAAGGACGAGCGGCGCTGACTATGGCCTGGTCGCCGCTTGCTCGTCTTTCGGGCAGGTGGTGATCTTCGGCTTGATGCCGTTCGCCATCGAGTCGAGACCGTCCGGCGCGTGGTTCGACTCGTAGGTGATGCAGTAGGTGCCAGTGGCCGAAATCACGCGGTAGCGGCGCCGGCCGTAGCCGCCCGGCTCGATGATTTCTTCGATCTTGGGTGCTTCGCCGGGGCGCGGTGGCGCCAGTTCTCCCGCGCGCTCGATGCCCTTCTCGAAGCGTTTCCACGCATCCATTTGCGGCGAGGCGCTCAAGGGACGGGTCGATTCCGGCAGCGCTTTGGCGGCGTCCATTTTTTCGACGGTCGCGCGTGCTTGCTCCTTCGCCAGGTCCATGTCCAGGACCTGGGCAAAGGCGGCCGGCGCGGCAGCGATCAGCAATGCAAAGCAGAAGTGGCGGCATGGGTTCATGCAAGGAACTATACGCTCTGCGCATGGATTTGTTCGTCCATCCTACGTGTGCTGCATTGCACCAAGGAACGTTATAATCATTTGAAACCCATTCATTCCATCGTTACCATGACCAAACTGAAATACGCTTTGACCATTGCCGGAACCCTGCTGGTGTTGGCCGGCTTGAGTGCCTGTTCGCCGCTGTCGGTCATCAACGCGGTGTCGCCCGGGAATGCGTTGCAAGCGGATGCCGATGTGGCCTATGGATTGAAAGCACGCCAGCGTCTGGACGTGTACCGGCCGGCGTCGGCGTCGAACTCGTCGCCCGTGATCGTGTTTTTCTATGGAGGCAACTGGAACATGGGCGATCGCGCCGATTACGCGTTTGTTGGCCGCGCGCTGGCCAAGCGCGGCTTTGTCGTCGTGATTCCCGACTACCGCCTGTATCCGGAGGTGCGCTATCCCGAGATCCTCGCCGACAGCGCCGCCGCGGTCGCCTGGACGGTACGCGAGATCAAGAACTATGGAGGCGATGCCTCGCGCCTGTTCGTCATGGGGCATAGTGCCGGCGCCTACAATGCGGCCATGGTGGCGCTCGATCCGGGCCTGCTGGCCAGGGCTGGCATCAAGCCGGGCGTCGTGCGCGGGTTCATCGGGCTGGCGGGGCCGTACAACTTCCTGCCGGTGGAAAATGTCGAGACGCGCTCTGTGTTCAACTATCCGGACACGCCGCCGGAATCGCAGCCGATCAACCACGTCAGCGCGTCTTCGCCGCCGGCGCTGCTGATTGCGGCGAACAAGGACGAGATGGTCAATCCGGCGCGCAACACGGGCGAGCTGGCGAAGAAATTCCGCGCCAATGGTGTGCCGGTGCGCGAGGTGTATCTGGACCGCGTCAATCACGCCACGCTGGTGGGCTCGCTGGCGACGCCGCTGCATGCGCTGGCGCCGACCATTGATGTGGTGCAGGCCTTCGTGAACAGCGACGGCGGCCGCAAACAATAACTATCTGAAAAATTTGCGGTCGTCGTACATCGGGTCTGGGCCGTTGAGCATCATGCGCACGATGCCGTCCTGGTCAAAGTGCACGTGCATCATCGAGTTCCAGACACCGCTTTCCTTGTAGCGGTAGGACCATACCTCGTAGTTATGCAGCGCGACCCGCGACCGTTCTGCCGGGCGTCCGATGGTGCGCAGCACATCGTCCCTGGTAGCGCGATCGATCTTGAGCATGCCGAATTTTTCGTTCGTGAGCACTTGCTCGTAGGACTGCAGGCGGCGGTCGTTGCCGAACCGGGCCATGAAGGTGGTCTGGCCATACGGCCCCTGCGGGTACTCGAACAGCTGGCCCGCATCGGGTTCGGGGTACACGCCTTGCGGCGGCCCCAGTTTCGCGACGACCGCCTCGATGCTGTCGCCCGGCACCGGTGGTGGGCCGAAGGTGGCGCAGCCTTGCAGCAGCAGCGCGGTGGTAACTGTGGCAATTTTCGTGAAAAGTCGCATGATTCCTCCGTCGTTGCCGCCATCATGCCTCAGCCAGATGCATTCAACACTGGTCGCACGCTTGAATTTCGCCTATACTCTCGGGTCTTGGTCATCCGGCCAAGGTTTGTGTAATCACGGTGCGCTGGGTTGCGACTCTTGCACCGCATGTGAAAGGTAACATCATGTCCGTAGAAAACATCGACAAAGCCGGCATCATCGCCGACAACGCCCGTGGCCTGAACGACACCGGCTCGCCAGAAGTGCAAGTTGCACTGCTGACCGCCCGCATCAACGAACTGAACGGTCACTTCAAGGCCCACCAGAAGGATCACCACTCCCGCCGCGGCCTGATCATGATGGTCAACCGTCGTAAGAGCCTGCTGTCCTACCTGAAAAGCAAGGACGCGACCCGTTATCGTGACCTGATCGCCAAACTCGGCCTGCGCAAGTAATTATTGCCGCCCACGTTTAGTCGAGAAATGCCTGCGCCAGTCTGACTGTCGCGGGCATTTTTCGTTTTTGCAGCACAGAATATTGATTCACAGTAATTGCAGTTGACGGTGTTGGTGTGCCGTCCGTGGTGAGGTGAACGACAGCCCCTGAAAATCTGTCGGCAAATAGAAAGGGAATTACCCATGTTTAACAAAGTTACGAAAACCTTCCAGTACGGTCAACACCAGGTCACCCTGGAAACCGGTGAAATCGCGCGCCAGGCTTCCGGCGCCGTGATGGTTTCCATCGAAGACACCGTGGTGCTGGCAACTGTGGTGGCCCGCAAGGACGCCAAGCCAGGCCAGGACTTCTTTCCCCTGACCGTTGACTACCTCGAGAAGACGTACGCTGCCGGTAAAATCCCGGGCGGTTTCTTCAAGCGCGAAGGCCGTCCTTCCGAAAAAGAAACGCTCACGTCCCGCCTGATCGACCGTCCGATCCGCCCGCTGTTCCCTGAAGGCTATTTGAACGAAGTGCAAGTGGTGATCCACGTGCTGTCGGTCAACCCTGAAATCGACCCGGACATCGCCGCCATGATCGGCGCCTCCGCCGCCCTGTGCGTCTCCGGCGTGCCGTTCAGCGGCCCGATCGGCGCTGCCCGCGTCGGTTACGCGAATGGTCAATACATCCTGAACCCGACCACCACCCAGCTCAAAACGTCGCAGATGGACCTGGTTGTCGCCGGTACCGAAACGGCCGTGCTGATGGTTGAATCGGAAGCCCAGCAATTGTCGGAAGAAATCATGCTCGGCGCCGTCGTGTTTGGTCACGACCAGATGCGCGTCGTCATCGATGCAATTCACGACCTGGTTGCCGATGGCGGCAAGCCGGAAGTCGAGTGGATTCCACCAGCGAAAAACGAGGCACTGATCGCCCGCGTCGCTGCCTTGGCAACCGACAAAGTGCGCGATGCGTACCAGACCCGCGAAAAATCGGCGCGCCAGCAAAAGCTGAAAACGCTGTCGCTGGAAGTGATGGCTGGCCTGGCTGCTGACGGCCAGGGCGACCACGACCACGCCGACGTGCACAACATCCTGTTCGACATGGAAGCCAAAGTCGTGCGTTCGCAGATCCTCGATGGCGAACCACGCATCGATGGCCGCGATACCCGCACCGTGCGTCCGATCGCGATCCGCACCAGCATCCTGCCGCGTACCCACGGCTCCGCTCTGTTCACCCGCGGCGAAACGCAAGCGCTGGTCGTGGCCACGCTGGGCACCGCCCGCGACAGCCAGAAGATCGACGCGCTGATGGGCGAGTACACCGACGACTTCATGATGCACTACAACATGCCACCGTTCGCCACCGGCGAAACCGGTCGTGTGGGTACGCCTAAGCGCCGCGAAATCGGCCACGGCCGCCTGGCCAAGCGCGCGCTGATCGCCGCCTTGCCTGACCCGGCTGACTTCAGCTACTCGGTGCGCCTGGTATCGGAAATCACCGAATCGAACGGTTCCTCGTCGATGGCCTCCGTTTGTGGCGGTTGCCTGGCACTGATGGACGCCGGCGTGCCGATGAAAGCGCACGTGGCCGGTATCGCCATGGGCCTGATCAAAGAGGGCGGCAAGTTCGCCGTCCTGTCGGACATCCTGGGTGACGAAGATCACCTGGGCGACATGGACTTCAAGGTAGCGGGTACCGCCAACGGCATTACCGCGCTGCAGATGGACATCAAGATCATGGGCATCACCAAGGAAATCATGCAAGTGGCGCTGGCGCAAGCCAAAGAAGGCCGCGAGCACATCCTGGGCGAAATGCAGAAGGCCATGCCGCACGTGAAGACCGAGCTGTCGGACTTCGCACCGCGCCTGATCACCATCAAGATCAATCCAGAGAAGATCCGTGACGTGATCGGCAAGGGCGGCGCAGTCATCCGCGCGCTGACCGAAGAGACGGGCACCCAGATCGACATCAGCGACGAAGGCCTGGTCACCATCGCCTCGGTCGACGCTGCTGCCGGCCAGGAAGCCAAGCGCCGCATCGAAGAGTTGACCGCGTCGGTTGAAGTGGGCAAGACCTACGACGGCACCGTGTTGAAACTGCTGGACTTCGGCGCTATCGTGCAAGTCATGCCGGGTAAAGATGGCCTGCTGCACATCTCGCAGATTGCCAACGAGCGCGTGAATGCGGTCGCTGATTATCTGAAAGAAGGCCAGGCAGTGCGCGTCAAGGTTCTCGAAACCGACGAACGCGGCCGTTTGAAGCTGTCGATGAAGGCCGCCGATCCGGTTGAAGGCGCTGCTGCCCAGTAAGCGTTAGCTGTCAATAAAAAAACCGCCAGCGCGTGAGCCCTGGCGGTTTTTTTTCGTCAAAGGACGGCGCTTAGCGCATGCGCTTGGCGTCGAAAAACCAGCCATCCCAGAACACGACAATGCGCTGACGGCCCTTGATGAAAACATTCGCGCAGCCAAGATCCACCACGGTGACTGGATTGGGCAAACCCAGGTTTTCCGAGCTGGCATGGAACCATTCGCGCACATAGGGGCCCGGCGCTACCAGCTGCGATTCAAATCCCGGCGCCGGGCAGTCGTCATTGCCGAATTTGACGGCTTCCTTGGAGATGGTGACGACGCGTCCCAGCAATTGCTGCGCTTCGTGCTCATCGCGTGAAGTAATGTCTGCGGAGTCGAGAGCTTTCGTCAGGCGCCACTTGCCGATGACGCCAAGCTCCTGGTAGTCGGCGGCAAGCGCCGATCCTGCGGGATAAATCGCAACTGCAAAGGCTGCGGCGATCGCAAATGGAGCAAGGCTTCGTGTCGACGTCGGGAAGAATAATGACATGTGATTTCCTTGTTAGTTGGCCGAACTTTGCGGAAGAGACGGAGCGCGTAAGGGTGCACTTTCTTCCGCGCGGCGTTTGATCAGGACTGGCGCTACCACGTATTTCCTTTTGCCGATATTTGCAGCAGCGCCGGTAAAGTCGTCGTTAATGATTAAGATGAATGTATCGGAGCCAGTTTGATTGGGGCTTCTTGGCTTCGCGTTGGATGGCATAGCGGTGGTGGGGCGGTGCGGCGTCGCCCAGAGTGTTTCTCGATAGGCGTCCGTTGTAGAAATAAAAAACCGCGAGCGCCTTGGCGGTTTTTTAATCCATGAACGTGACGCGTTAAGGAACGCGCTTGGCGTCGAAGAACCAGCCTTTCCAGTGCACCACGATGTTCTGCGGATTCTTGATGAAGGCGATTGTGCAACCTAATTTGACCACCGTCACAGGGCTAGGCAAGCGAAGCAGTTCCGAGCTGGCATGCGCCTTTTCACGCAGATACCAGGCAGGTTCCACCAACTCGGCTTCCAACTCAGGCGGGCCGCAATCGCGCTTCCCGAATTTGACGTGATCCTTGTTGACCGTGAAAATTCGGCCGACCAGTTGCTGCGCTTCGCGGTCGTCGAGCGAACTGATGTCGGAGCTATCGAGCACTGCAGCGAATCGCCAGTGGCCGAAGACATCGGACTCTTTCGCTTCGGCGGATTGCGCCGAGGAGCACGGCCATGTTGTGCATGCCAACAGAGAAAAGATCGTGATGGCACAATGGGGCATCAATCTGGACATATGTTTCCTCATTTGGATAATGCCGAAGCAGCTACCGGCTGTGCACGGAATGGTGCGCTTTCTTCGGCGCGTCTTTTAATAAGACCCCGCGCGACCACCTTCGTCTTTTTTCCGTTTTTGACGATCGACACCTTGATCATTCTATTGATGTTGGCGGCAGCTCCAACGAAGTCGCTGCGATTGATGAGCAGAAAGGTATCGCTGGCGCCAGTGGGTCCGGCGTTATACGTCAGACTACATAAAGCGTCGAACTGGGCCTGGTTGAGGTCAACCTTGATGCTGCGACGTACAATCCGCTCGGCCTCCGCCACCTTCTGCCCGAACACGATGTCGACCGACTGCGCGTTGACCAGTCGCCCCAGTTCTTCGCTCGAACAGACGCCCTTGTGCGCCAGGATGCCCGCGCCCCAGGTGCAGTTCCCTTTATTCTTTCCCATATCGTTGTAGTACTTATAAATCGCCTTTTCGGTCACGCGCATGCTGGCTCGCGCGTCGGTACTCATCGACATCGACGCATTCGGCGTGGCGGGCGCCGCCGCTTGCGGTTTGGCTGGTTTGTTCAACATGTTGTCTCCTCAAATAGTCAGAGACCGCCAACGTAGCAGCCGAATCCATTGCCGCGCGTGCGCGAAGTCAAGATTGCGCGAAGGAATTTTTTGGACGGGAAGAGGGCGTCGATAAAATGTGACAGACACGGGCGCACCACGTCACTTTCTCTGTGTCGAAACCATGTTGGTTAGGAAAGAGATGCTATAGTTCCTCATTTACCAGCAGGCGCATCGACGCCGCGGTACGCAAGCGCAAGATAGCGCTGAAATTGAACGTCAACACCCACAAGGATCGACTGAATGTCTACCGAATACGCAAGCCGCATCAGTACCCTCATCCAGGAAAACGAAGTTGCCATCGGCGCCCAATGGCTGGCCGACCTCGAAGCGGCGACGATGCGCTCGAGCGCCGTCTCCAAAGAACAATTGCGCAAGCAATGTGCCCAGTTTTTGGCACTGTTCATTGCAGCCACCCGCAGCGGCAGCCTCGACAACATGGAGCATCGCTCCTGGGATGAAGTGCGCGATTTGCTGAGCGAATTCTCCGGCATCCGGGCGCGCCAGGGTTCCACCCCGAGCGAAACGGCGATGTTCATTTTCTCGCTGAAGCAGCCGCTGTTCACCACGCTGCGCCAGGGCTTCGGCAGCGATCCGCAAGCGCTGGCTGACGCCTCGTGGATGCTGGGCACCTTGCTCGACCGTTTGGGCCTGTACACCATCGAAGTGTTCCAGAAAACCCGCGACCAGGTCATCGTGCGCCAGCAGCAGGAATTGCTCGAGCTGTCGACGCCTGTCGTGAAACTGTGGGACGGTATCCTGGCGCTGCCGCTGATCGGCACGCTCGACAGCGCACGCACGCAGGTGGTGATGGAAAACATTCTGCAAAAAATCGTCGACACCGGCGCGGAAATCGCGATCATCGACATCACCGGCGTGCCGACCGTCGATACCCTGGTCGCGCAGCATCTGATGAAAACGATTTCGGCTGCACGCCTGATGGGCGCCGACTGCATTATTTCCGGCATCCGCCCGCAGATCGCGCAAACCATCGTGCACCTGGGCGTGAACCTGGAAGACGTGGTCACCAAAGCCACGCTGGCTGATGCCTTCCTGGTTGCGCTGGGACGCACCGGCGCCACCTTCGTCAAAGCGCCCAAGGCCTGACCGCGCATGGAACGCATTCCTATCCTTCGCATGGGCGACCTGCTGCTGGTGACCATCCAGGTCGACATGCACGACCGCCTGGCGATGACCTTGCAGGACGACCTGACCCAGCGCATCGTCGACGATTCCGCCAAGGGCGTGCTGATCGATATTTCGGCGCTCGACCTGGTCGACTCGTTCATCGGCCGCATGATCAGCAACACCGCTGCGATGGCGTCCATCCTCGATGCGCGCACCGTGGTGGTCGGCATGCAGCCGGCCGTTGCCATCACGCTGGTGGAGCTGGGCCTGGACCTGGTCGGCGTGAAAACCGCCCTCAACGTCGAGCGCGGCATGGCCCTGCTTGGCAAGAGTTTTCGTTAATGTACGCGGCGTCAGCATCGCCCCTGCTGATCCAGACGCGCTTGCGTGAACGCTTCCGCAGCGTGCGCAAGGACAGCGTGATCGTGCCGTTGCGTACCGACGAAGACGTGGTCCATCTACGCAAGCAGGTGCGCGAGCGCGCGCTGGCCATCAAGCTTTCGCTGATCGACCAGACCAAGCTGGTAACGGCCGCGAGCGAGCTGGCACGCAACACCATCAAGTACGGCGGTGGTGGCGAAGTGCAGCTCGAACTGCTCGACGATGGCATGCGCGACGGCGTCGCCTTGCTGTTCGTCGATGGCGGTCCTGGCATCCCGGACCTCGATCTGGCGCTGACCGACGGCTACACGTCCGGCGGCGGACTCGGGCTCGGCCTGTCCGGCTCGAGGCGGCTGGTGGATGAATTTGAAATTGACACGCGGGTTGGAGAAGGAATGGCAGTATCTGTCGCAAAATGGAAACGTTAATCAGTTCGCTTAAAACGCAGTTCGCCTTCAGCATTACGCACGCCAGCGACGTGGCGGCAGCCCGCCGCGGTGGCCAGCAACTGGCCAGGGACATGGGCTTCGATGAAACCCGTGCCGGCCGGCTGGCCATCATCATTACCGAAGTGGCCACCAATATTGTCAAGCACGGCGTTGCCGGCAAACTGTTTGTGGGGCCGGCACCCACGCGCGTGCCCGGCATCGACGTGATCGCTTTTGATACGGGCCCCGGCATCGCCGACATCAACCTGGCCCTGCGCGACGGCGTGTCCAGCGCCGGCACCGCGGGCAACGGCCTGGGCGCGCTGGTGCGCCTGTCCGATGCCTTCGATATTTATTCGGCGCGCGAGAAGGGCGCTGCATTGTTCATGCGCCTGTATCGCGATGCGCCGCATGGCGCCGTCACCGGCCCGCTGGAGATCGGCGCCTTGTCGTTGCCGCTGGCCGGCGAGGACGAAAGTGGCGACGGCTGGGCCGTGTCCATCGATGAACGCGGCGCCAACCTGCTGGGTGTCGATGGCCTTGGCCACGGCCCGATCGCTGCCGAGGCGGCGCTCGCCGCCATCGCCTCGCTGGAAAAATCGCCGTCGGCGGAACCGGCGCGCGTAATGGACAATGCCCACAACGTCATGCGCGCCACCCGTGGCGCCGCGATGGCCGCGGCGCGCATCGACTTCGAGCGCGATGAAGTGCGCTTTGCCGGCATCGGCAACATCGGCGCCTGCGTGTACGACGACGACGGCGTGCGGCGCCAGCTGGTCTCGCACAATGGCATCGTTGGTAACAACATGCGCAAGGTGCAGGAGTTCACGGTGCCATGCGCGCCGGGCGCGCTGTGCATCCTGCATTCGGATGGTCTGTCGACGCAGTGGTCGCTGGAATCCTATCCAGGCCTGCAGGCGCGCCATCCGGCCCTGATCGGCGCCGTGTTGATGCGCGATTTCGCGCGTGCGCGCGACGACGCCATGGTGCTGGTCGTGCGCCGCGCGCAGGATTTCTCATGAGAGGTGCTGCGTGATACTTCCCCGCTTGCTTTCCGTTCCCCTCGACCGCCAGCAGGACGTGGTCCTGGTGCGCCAGCGCGCGCGTCAAATCTCCGGGGCGCTCGGCTTCGGCCTGCAGGACCAGGTGCGCATCGCCACTGCCGTCTCCGAGGTCGCACGCGCCCTGACCCAGACCTCGCCCGGCCGGCGCGCCACGTTTGCGCTCTCTGACGACGGCCTGCAGCTGGAAGTGATCATCGGCGGCGGCGCCGCGATGGGGATCGACGACAGCGATTCGCTGCCGGAAGTGGCCATCGTCAACGCGCACCGCCTGATGGACAACTGCGAAGTGCAGCGCGAACCGGGCCAGCCGCCGCTGATCGTGATGAGCAAGCGCCTGCCGCTACACGCGCGTCCGAGTGCCGCGCAGATCACGGCGCTGACCAATGACCTGGCCAGCAGCCCGGAAGCGAGCACCTTTGCCGAAGTCCAGCAGCAAAACCAGGAACTGGTGTCAACCCTGGCCGAACTGCGCGAACGCCAGGAAGATTTGCTGTCCCTCACGCGCGAGCTGGAGGACACCAACCGCGGCATCGTCGCGCTGTACGCCGAGATTGAAGAGAAGGCCGAGCGCCTGCGCCGTGCCGACGAAATGAAGTCGCGCTTCCTGTCGAACACCAGCCACGAGCTGCGCACCCCGCTGTCTTCGATCCGGGCCCTGGCCAAGCTGCTGCTCGACCGCATGGATGGCGAGCTGACAGTGGAGCAGGAGCGCCAGGTGCGCTTTATCGCGGTGGCGGCGAACGACCTGTCGGAGCTGGTCAACGACCTGCTCGATCTCGCAAAAATCGAAGCGGGCAAGGTCGATTTGCTGCACGCGCCGGTGGTGCCGGATAACCTGTTCCGCGTCTTGAAAGGCACGCTGCTGCCGCTGGTCGATGGCACCACTGTCGCCATGATTTTCGACGCCGCTGACCATGTGGCGCCGTTTGAATCGGACGAAGGCAAGATTTCCCAGATCTTGCGCAACTTCATTTCGAATGCCGTCAAGTTCACCGAACGTGGGACGGTGCGCATCACGGCCAGTAACGCGACCCATGCCGATGCTGTGGTGTTTTCCGTCAGTGACAGCGGGATCGGCATCAGCGCCGACAACCTGCAGCTGATCTTCGAAGAATTCAGCCAGATCGAGCATCCGCTGCAGCGGCGCAGCAAGGGCACGGGCCTGGGCCTGCCGCTGTGCCGCAAGCTGGCCGCGCTGCTCGGCGGGCAAGTCGATGTTACCAGTACCCCCGACGTGGGCTCCACGTTTACACTGACGCTGCCGCGCCATGTCACGAAGCCAGTCAATCACTAGAATTAATATGATCGCTCACGCCACCCTGATCCTGAACGTCGACGATAACGACGGCGCCCGCTATGCCAAGACCCGCATCCTGCAAAGCGCAGGCTTTCGCGTGGTTGAAGCGGAAAATGGTACCGACGCTTTGGCGTTTGCGCGCCGCGACGAGCCCGACCTGGTGCTGCTGGACGTCAAACTGCCGGACATCAACGGTATCGAAGTGTGCCGCCGCATCAAGGCCGACCCGGCCACGGCGGCCATCCTGGTGCTGCAAACCTCTGCCGCACTGACGGGCCGCGACGACAAGATCCGCGGCCTGGAAGGGGGCGCCGACAATTATCTGGCCGCGCCGATTGAAGCCGATGAACTGATCGCCAACGTGAACGCGTTGATGCGCATGCGCCAGACCCAAAGCGCGCTGCGCGACAGCGAAGAACGCTTCCGCCAGCTGACCGACAATATCGAGGACGTGTTCTGGATGTTTGCGGTGCCGAGTGGCGCGCTGGTGTTCGTCAGCCCGGCGTATGCGTCGATCTTCGGGCGCCTGGCTGGAGAACTGGGCAGCACGCACGACGACTGGCTGGCCGCGGTGCACCCGGATGACCGCGCGGGCGTGCAGCGGCGCTGGAAGGCGACCGACGAGTACCACAGCTATGACGAAGAATTCCGGGTGGTGACGGAAGACGGGACGATCCGCTGGGTGCGCGATCGCCTGTTCCCGGTGCGTAATGCACGCGATGAGGTGTATCGCGTGGCGCGCGTGACCAGCGATATCACACGCCGGCGCGAGATGGAGTCGCTGCTGCGCGCGGCCGACGTCAACAAGAACGAATTCCTGGCCACGCTGGCGCACGAATTGCGCAATCCATTGTCGCCGATCCGCAGTGCGGCGGCGTTACTGGCCAACGGCGGCGACGACAATATCGGCCTGCGCGAGCGCGCCCGCGACGTCATCACGCGCCAGGTCGATCACCTGGCGCACCTGGTCGACGACCTGCTCGACGTGGCCCGCATTTCGCAGGGCAAAATCGTGCTGCGCCGGGAAGACATCAACATCGGCCCGGTGATCGCCCAGGCCATCGAGACGGCCACGCCGCTGCTGCAGGCGCGCCGCCATACGCTCGACGTGCAGTTGCCGGCCGTGGATATATGGGTCTCGGGCGACGCCGTGCGCCTGGCGCAATCGGTTGGCAATCTGCTGCACAATGCGGCCAAGTTCACGCCCGAGCAGGGCAAAGTCTCGATCCGGGTCGAGCTGGTCGGCGAGGTCGGCGCGCAGGTCGCGCGCATCGACGTCATCGACAATGGCATTGGCATCGAACGTGGCAACCTGTCGCGCATCTTCGGCATGTTCGCGCAGGTGTCGGTGGCACCGGACCGCGCCCAGGAAGGCCTGGGCATCGGCCTGTCACTGGTCTCTCGCCTGCTCGAAATGCATGGCGGGCGCCTGCTGGCGACCAGTCCGGGCATTGGCCTGGGCAGCAAGTTCACCGTCGAGCTTCCGGTGATCCGCAGCGGGATGGCGCCGATGGTGAGCGTTGTCGTGCCACATGTGGCGCCGCCCGCCGAGCCGGCGCGCCTGCGCGTGTTGCTTGTCGACGACAATGTCGACGCCATGGAAATGATGGGTTTTCTCCTCACTGAAATGGGCTACGACACGCTCACTGCCAGCGACGCGCACAGCATCGTGGCGACGGCACTGGCCGAGCGGCCGGACGTGATCGTGCTCGATATCGGCCTGCCGGGTATCGACGGCTACCAGCTGGCGCGCCTGATCAAGGGCCACGCGGACCTGGCGCACACGCGCCTGGTGGCGCATACCGGCTATGGCTCGCCGGAAGACCGCCAGAAGGCGCGCGACGCCGGCTTCGACGCGCACCTGGTGAAGCCGGCGCAGCTGGCAGCGCTGGAAGCGGCACTGCGCGGGGAATAAACCTTTACGGTTTTTCGCGCTGGCGCCTGGTGCGGGCGGTGTCGGCGATACGCTGCGCCTCGGCCAGCTGCGCCGCGCGCTCCTGCAGCGTCAGGCTGGACGCGGCATTTTGCATCATGCCGCCGTCGGGGCGGTACAGCCGGGCCATTTCGTTGTCGGCACCGAGCAGTTCCTGCATGATCAGGCCCATCGCCACGCCATAGCGGTAGGCCAGCGCCGGGTCCTTCTCGAACACGTCGCTGCCGACCATGCGCATCGCCGACAGATAACTCAGCACGCCGACATCCGCCTGTTCTTGCGCGATCCGCGCCAGCTGGTCCTGCACCTGCGCTTTCCATTCCTGCACCATCGGGTCATTCGGACGCGACTTCAAGGCGCTGCGGTCGCCGAAGGGGCCTTCGCTTACTTGGGCGACCGCGGCGCGCGCAATGCCCGCGCGCGCGGCGATGGTCAGATAGTCGATGCGCGACTGGCGCATGCGCTCGGTCATGGCCGCGCACAGCACGGCGTCGCGGCGCTTCTCCGGTTCGGTCATTGCGCGAAAGCCGGGCAGGACGCCATCGTTCTTGTGCGTGACATCGTCCTCGAAAATCAGGCGGTCGCCGTCGCGGTTGAAGGTGGTGCAGTCGGCCAGCAGCCGGTACGCTTCAAATGCCTTTTGGGGGTCGCGCGTGGCGACGAGTGCGTCGACCTGTTCGGCCAGCGACGCGGCGGGCACGGTTGGCAGCGCGCTGGCAGGCGCAGGCAGGATGCGCGGCGCTGGCGCGGGTGCTGTGGCGGCGGCAGGCACCGCCAGCCCCGGATTGATGTCGGGCTGTTCCCAGATCGCCGCGGCGATCAATACCAGTGCCGCCAGCGCCAGTGCCACGCCGATGATGATTCTGTCCATGCCGCCCCAAATAAAAACGCCCGCTTACCAGGCGGGCGTTGAGAGAGGGGACGGACGCTGACTTGTCGCCTACTTGTCGCTGACCGTGAACGCGCCGTACGCTTTCAATTGCTCGCCGATGGCTGCATTGTCGCCCACCACGACAATCGACTGGGCTTCGGGAGCAAAATATTTTTTGCTGACGTCGCGTACCTGCTCGGCCGTTACCTTCTGGATCAGCGGGACGAACTGGCCGAGAAATTCCGGCGGCAGGCCCACCAGCCAGTTCGACGCCAGCGTGCCGGCCACGGAACGCTGCAGCTGGTTGCTGATCAGGTAGCCGCCGGCGACGTAGCGCTTGTTCATCTCCATGTCGGCCGGCGTCACCAGTTCGGTGCCGATGCGTTTGTACTCCGCCATGAATTCTTTGAGCGAGGCGCCGGTGACATCATTGCGCACTTCGGCGCCGCCGATGATGCTGCCGCCTTCGCGGTACATGCGCGCGCCCGCCGAGGCGCCATAGGTATACCCTTTTTCTTCGCGCAGGTTCAGGTTCACGCGGCTGCTGAAGCCACCGCCGAGGATGGTGCTGGCCAGGCGCATCGGCACCTGGTCGGGCGAGGTCGCGGCGATGCCAGGGCTGCCCAGGCGCACCACTGACTGGACGCTGCCGTTACGCTGCAGCACCAGGCGCAGCGGCGTCGCGGCGCCCGGTGCGGCCGGGGTGTCGGTGCTGGCGCTGCCTTGGCCGCGCCACGAGCCGAACGCTTTTTGCGCCATCTGCATGGCTTGCGCATCGGTGACGCGGCCGGTAATGACCAGCAGGGCGCGCTCGGGACGGAAGCGTTTCACGTGTTCGGCGCGCAGCAGTTCCTCGGTCGTGCTGGTGATTGCTTCGACGGTCGGCTCGACCTGGCCGTACGGGTGGCTGCCGTAGATGGCTTTGCTCAGGGCGCGGTCGGCACGGAAGCGCGGCTGCGTCTCGGCGACCTTCAGGCTTTGCAGGGCGTTGGCCTTGGTCAGGGCGACCTCCTTGGCCGGGAAGGTCGGCACGCGCGTCACGTCGGCCATCAGGTTGAGCATTGGCGCGGCGTGCGAGGTGAGGGCGTGGGCCGACACCAGGATGCCGTCAAGCGTGGCGCTGGCGGCGACCGAGCCGCCCATGCCCTGTGCCAGTTCGGCGATGGCGCGCGAGTCGTACTTGCCGGCGCCTTCGTTGAGCAGGCCCGCGAGCAGGTTGGCAAAGCCGGGATGGGCCTTATCGTCGGCCGCGTAGCCGGCGTTGCGAATTGCCAATACAAAGTCGACGCGCGGCAGGCCGTTGCGCGGCACCACCCACACTTCGAGGCCGTTGGGCAGCGTCTTGCGGGCGATTTTCGGGGCCGGTAATGGCTTGTCCTTGCCGTAGGCGGGCATGTCGGCCGGGGTGATCACGGCGGCTGATTGCGCCAGCGGCGCGAACAGCAGGGAAACGGCCAGGGCCAGCGTCAGTTTGTTTGCGATCGTCACGATGCGCTCCTTATTTCGTGGTGCCGGCGGCGGCGTTGGTTTGGGTGCGGGCTGCCACTGGCTTGCGGTCGATCGTGGTGCGGTTCGCTGCGGTCAGATAGGTCGCGGCGACGCGCTGCAGGTCGGCGGCGGTGACGCCGTCGATCCAGCCGGGAATCTGGTTGACCACGTTGGCGTCGCCCCACAGCGTTTGCAATCTGGCCAGCGTGTCGGCGCGGTTGATGAAGCTTTCCAGCTTGTTGTTCCAGTCGGCCAGCATCTGGGTTTTCACGCGTTTCAGCATCGCCGGCGAGACGCCGTCCTTGACCACTTTGGCGATGTCGTCGTCCATGGCGGCGAGCAGGGTATCGGCGCTGCCATTCGGTTTGTATAGTGCGAACACGACGAACTGGGTGGGGCCGTCGAAGTCCCAGGCGTCGGTCAGGCCAAAGCTGCCGTTCACGTTGAGCGCGATTTCGCGGCCCTTGACCAGGCCCTGGTAGAACAGCGAGGCGTCGCCGCCGGCCAGCACTTCGGACAGCACGGCCATGGCGGCGTGATCGCGGCTACCCCGCGCAGGCACTTTCCACGCGGCGGCAATCGCCGGCACCTGGGCCAGCGCATCGCTTTGCTCGATGCGTTTTTCCTGAGTGTTGAGTGGCTCGCTGAAGTCGCCCGGTTTCGGGGTCGGGCGGATGGCGATGCCGCCGAAGTATTTTTTGGCCAGTGCAAAGCCTTGGGCCGGGGTCACGTCGCCGGCAATGGCCAGCACGGCGTTGTTGGGGCCGTAATAGTCGCGGTGGAAGGCGCGCACGTCATCGAGGCTGGCGCCTTCGAGGTCTTCAAAGCTGCCGTAGCCGTCGTGGTTGTTTTCCCATTTCTGAAAGCCGTGCTGGGCAATGTCGATCCACATGAAGCCGCCGTACGGCTGGTTTTTCACGTTGACGCGGATTTCTTCCTTGACGACGTCCTGCTGATTCTTCAGCGAGGCGGCGGAGAAATCGAGGGTCTTCATGCGGTCCGCTTCGAGCCAAAGGATCGAGTCGATCGCCGACACGGGCGCGGTCTCGATGTAGTTGGTGAAGTCGGGGCGGGTCGAGCCATTATTGCGGCCGCCACCACCGGTGATGGTGCGGTCGAACACGCCCTTCGGCGCATTCGGCGTGCCCTGGAACATCAGGTGTTCGAACAGGTGGGCAAAGCCGGTGCGGTTGCGCGGTTCCAGGCGCATGCCGACGTGGTAGACCACCGACACGCCGATGGTGGGCGAGGTGTGGTCTTCGGTCACGATGACGGTCAAGCCGTTTGGCAATTTCTGTACTTGCACCGGCAGTTTCCACTGGTCCGAATCGGCGGCGAGTGCCGCAAAGGACAACGAAACCCCGGCCAGCAAAACGGGAAGATGACACTTGCGCATGGTTACCTCTTGAAAGCTTCTACGTGGATAGGACACAGCGGCAAACGCGCCGCCAGCATGATAAATATCTTATCCGAAACGCTACACCTTCAAGCAACTTCTTCACGTGTTTCGTATGCATATATCGCCCAAACAATTTCCCAATAATTGGGGTCAGTGTAGATTTAATTAGCAATTTTGTGTCTTGCTCATTTAATCGACTCTGACCCTAATTTTCGAGCAATTGATCAACGCCCGAGACAAGGAGGGTCAGAGTCAAATTAATGGGAAACTTCGGGAAATTGCTCAATAAATCGACACTGACCCTATGGTGGGGGCTGGGAGAGCAGCAGCCTGTCCTGTAAAACTGTTGTCTGTGTGCCAAATCGTGCAGTTCATCGCAATCGGCGACGGGTAAGGTGGGGCGGTGGATATAGTGCAACTGTGCAGCGGGTTTTGGAGATAACAAGAACAGGGAGCAGGACATGAACAAGCTTTTGATGGTGGCGGCGGGCGCATTATTATTCGGCGTCATGGCGGGCGCGGGTGCGGCCGGCGCTGCCGATGAGACCGCAACCGAGATCCGGGTCATCGATGCGCGCATCACGCGCGTGCGGCTCGATGGCATCGTCGACCTGAACGTGCGCCAGGGTGCAGTGCCGTCACTGGTCATCAGCGGGAATGCGCGCCTGGTCGGGCAAACCACCAGCCGCCAGGCCGGCGATACGCTGATCATCGAGAACGACGACCACGGCATGCGCAGCAATGGCCGCCGCACGCTGCGCGCCGAACTCGTGCTGCCGGCGTTGCGCGAGCTGGTGTCCGAAAGCCTTGGTCGCAGCGACGTCAGCGGTTTCAGCGGCGAGAACATCAACCTGTCGCTCGACGGCGCCGGCTCGATGACCATGCATGACAGTCGTTATCGCGTCGTCAAAGTGAGCCTCGGGGGGCTGGGCAGCATGAATATGCACGGCTTGAATGCCGAGCTGATCGAACTGAACCTGGAAGGCGCCGGCTACGTCACCCTTGAAGGCCGCGCGAAGACCTTGCGCGCTAATATGGAGGGTCTCGGCGGGCTCGATGCGAAACAATTCATGGTTGAATCGGTCACCGTGGATTTGAGTGGACTCGGTAGTGCCACCGTGAATGCCCACCTGAACGCCAACCTGAACCTGAGCGGGCTGGGTTCGGTGACGGTGTATGGCAAGCCCCTGAACCGCAAAGTCAGCGTCGATGGGCTGGGAAAGGTCAGCTGGAAATAACATGGGCCTAAAACATATCCTCTTCGCGGTCGCTGTGACCGCACTCCAGGCGAGCGCGCAGGCCGGGTTCGTGGAAGGCGCGAATGCCTACAACACGCGCAATTACGCATTGGCGCTGAAAGAAATCACGCCGCTGGCGAAAGCCGCCAACCACGATGCCGAGCAATTGCTCGGCTTGATGTATTACATGGGCCGCGGCGTGGCGCGCGACTACAAGCAGGCGTTCAGCTGGAGCCAGAAGGCGGCAACTGCCGGCAAGGCCGATGCCCAGTACCTGATCGGCGCCATGTATTACACCGGCAACGCGGTGCCGCTCGACCAGCGCCAGGCCGTCTGGTGGTTCCACAAAGCCGCCGAGCAGGGTCATGCCGATGCGCAGCATGCGCTCGGCCTGATGTACCGCTATCACGTGGCCGGCGTGCCGCAGGACCTGGTGATCGCCTACATGCTGTGGAATTTGTCGGCGGCGGGCGGGAATGCCGGCGCACCGGCGCAGCGGGCGTCCGTGGCGCGCCAAATGACGGAAGAGCAAATCGCCGAGGCGCAAATGCTGTCGCGCACCTGGAAGGTGGGGACGGCGTTGCCGACGGAGTCGAAAACGGGTCGGGAGTAGGGGGCGCGATTTCGGTGCAGTGTGATGGGTCCCCGCCTGCGCGGGGATACAATGGTTTTTTTATCAAATATTCCATTCCCCATGCGCGCAATCGAAATCACCCAACCCGGCAAGCCCGACGTCCTGCAACTGTGCGAACGCCCGCTGCCTGAACTCAAGCCCGGCGAGTTGCTCATCCGTGTGCACGCGGCCGGCATCAACCGTCCCGACGTGCTCCAGCGCATGGGTCACTATCCGGTGCCGGCGGGCGCCTCCGATCTCCCCGGCCTGGAAGTGGCCGGCGAAATCGTCGGCGGTGACTGTGACGGCACGCCGTTCAAGCTGGGCGACATGGTCTGCGCGCTGGTGCAGGGTGGTGGCTACGCCGAATATTGCGCAGCGCCCGCGGGCCAGTGCCTGCCCATTCCAGCCGGCTTGAGCCCGCTGGAAGCCGCAGCGCTGCCGGAAAATTATTTCACCGTCTGGAGCAATGTGTTCGACCGCGCCCAGCTCAAAGGTGACGAAACGCTGCTGGTGCAGGGCGGCAGCTCCGGTATCGGCGTGACCGCCATCCAGCTGGCAGCCGCGCTCGGCCACCGCGTATTCGCCACGGCTGGCAGTGCTGAAAAATGTGCCGCCTGTGTGGAACTCGGCGCCGAACGCGCGATCAATTACAAGGACGAGGATTTTGCCGTCGTCGTCAAGGAGTTGACGGGCGGGAAGGGCGTCGACGTCGTGCTGGACATGGTGGCAGGGGATTACCTGCCGCGCGAAATCGACTGCCTGGCCGACGATGGTCGCATCGCGCTGATCGCGCTGCTGGGCGGCGCCAATGCCACGATCGACCTGGGCCAGGTGCTGCGCCGCCGCTTGGTGATCAGCGGCTCGACGCTGCGCCCCCGTTCGGTGGCGTTCAAGGCCGACATTGCCGCGAAACTGCTGCAGCACGCCTGGCCGCTGCTGGAACAGAAAAAAGTACGCCCGGTGATCTATAAAACGTTTCCATTGGCGCAGGCGGCCGAGGCCCATGCATTGATGGAGTCGAGCACCCACGTCGGCAAGATCATGCTGCAAGTGTTGTAACCAGGATTGTGTCAACAGATGATGTCAACCAGCACCGTCCATCTGTTTGACCCATATGAGGGTGACAGTTAGAATAGCGGGTTAATCAACCGTGGGCTCCTATGCGTTCGAAACTTGTCGTCGGTAACTGGAAAATGAATGGCAGCCGCGCGGCGAACGCCGAGCTGTTGTCAAACATCGTCGCCGGTCTTGACGGCGCATCGGCCGCGTGCGCGGTCTGTGTGCCGTGCGTGTATCTGCACCAGACCCAGGAATTGCTTGCCGGCAGCCCGATGAAAGTCGGCGCGCAGGATGTCTCGGACAAAGCGTGCGGCGCCTTCACCGGCGAAGTGGCGGCCAGCATGCTGGTCGAGTACGACTGCCAGTATGTGATTGTCGGTCACTCCGAGCGCCGTGCCTACCACATGGAAACGAGCGAGCTGGTGGCGTGCAAGGCCGAAGCAGTGCTGCGCGCCGGCATGACGCCGATCGTCTGCGTCGGGGAAACTCTGGAAGAGCGTGATGCCGGCCAGACCAATGCCGTCGTCAGCGAGCAGCTCGAGGCCGTACTCAAATTACTCGACGAAGCCGATGTCGCCAAGCTGGTGGTGGCCTACGAACCGGTTTGGGCCATCGGCACCGGCAAGACCGCCACGCCGGCAATGGCGCAGGAAGTGCACGCCGCCTTGCGCGCGCAGTTGCGTGCCCACAGTGCCGAAGTGGCCGACACGGTGCCGCTGTTGTATGGCGGCAGCATGAAACCGGATAACGCCAAAGAATTGATGGCCCAGCCAGATATCGACGGCGGCCTGATTGGCGGTGCTGCATTGAAAGCCGCCGATTTCCTGGCAATCATTCACGCCGCCAGGTAAGTAATTAAAATCCTGAATTTTAAAAATCGTAGTCAAACTTAAATTGGAATTGCAATGAGTACCCTCTTCAATATCATCGTCGTCATCCAGGTTCTTTCGGCACTGGTCATTATCGCCCTGGTGCTGCTGCAGCACGGCAAAGGCGCCGACATGGGTGCGGCCTTCGGTTCCGGCGCGTCCGGCAGCCTGTTCGGTGCAACCGGTTCGTCGAACTTCATGTCCAAGTCGACCGCCGTGGCCGCGGCCGTGTTCTTCGCCTCGACCCTGGGCCTGGTGTACGCCACCAATAACCGCACCAGCACGGTCGATGCCGGCGTCATGGGTCGCGCGGTCACCGCGCCGGCAAAGCCAGCCGCACCAGCCAATCCAAACGCCATTCCAGCGACGACGGTGCCGGTCACCGCACCTGCGCCGGCGGCACCAGCTCCCGTGACCGATATTCCGAAGTAATTCGGCGTTTTTGCAGCGCAACAAGAACAGTCTCATCGTTTTAGGCGCCTCGGATAATTACCCTTGGCGTCAATGTAGTCAAAAAACACTCTTTTGCTTGAGACATCGCAATTTGAGCATTGAAATATGGTGTTAAGGCAGGGTACAATAGCTGTCTCAAAGCCGACGTGGTGAAATTGGTAGACACGCTATCTTGAGGGGGTAGTGGCGCAAGCTGTACGAGTTCGAGTCTCGTCGTCGGCACCAAGAATACAAGCAGTACAAAGAAGCCAGCAAGACGGCATGAGCTTCGGCTCCATGCTCAAGCTGGCTTTTTTACGAGGATCTGTCGCGACAGTCCTGGCGGCATCCTCAGCCAGGTATGCGCGATGCGGCGCTGCAACATGCAGTGGTAATTAACCGTTCGTACAAAGGCATCTTTTCGTGAACCTCGAAAATTATTTCCCCGTTTTACTATTCATCCTGGTCGGTATCGGCGTAGGTGTCGCGCCCCAGTTGCTCGGCTACCTGCTCGGACCGAACCGTCCCGACGCAGCCAAGCTGTCCCCGTATGAGTGCGGCTTCGAAGCCTTCGAAGATGCGCGCATGAAATTCGACGTCCGGTACTACCTGGTCGCGATCCTCTTTATTTTGTTTGATCTGGAAACGGCGTTTTTCTTCCCATGGGGTGTCTCCATGCGTGAACTGGGCATCGGCGGCTTCATCACGATGATGGTGTTCATCGCTGAATTCGTCGTTGGTTTCTGGTACATCTGGAAGAAAGGTGCCCTTGATTGGGAGTAAGCCATGTCAATTGAAGGCGTATTAAACGAAGGTTTCATTACCACGACAGCCGACTCGCTGATCAACTGGGCACGTACCGGGTCGATGTTCCCGATGACGTTCGGCCTGGCTTGCTGCGCAGTCGAAATGATGCACGCCGGCGCGGCCCGTTACGATATGGACCGCTTCGGCGTTGTGTTTCGTCCATCGCCACGTCAGTCTGACGTGATGATCGTGGCCGGGACGCTGTGCAACAAGATGGCGCCGGCGCTGCGCAAGGTCTACGACCAGATGCCGGAACCGCGCTGGGTCATTTCGATGGGCTCCTGTGCCAACGGTGGCGGCTACTATCACTACTCGTATTCGGTGGTGCGCGGCTGTGACCGCATTGTCCCGGTCGACGTCTACGTCCCGGGCTGCCCGCCGACCGCGGAGGCGCTCCTGTACGGCATCCTGCAGCTGCAAAATAAAATCAAGCGCACCAATACCATCGCGCGCTAAGCCAGGATCCCTATCATGACGACAAAAATTGCCGCCCTCGAACGGGCCCTGCGCACCGCCCTGGGCGAGGGTGCTGTGATCAGCACCGCGCTGGGCGAAGTGACGGTGCAGGTCAAGGCCGCCGACTACCTGAAATCGATGTTCATCCTGCGCGATGAGCCGTCGCTGCACTTCGAGCAATTGCTCGACTTGTGCGGCGTTGACTATTCCACCTACGGCGAAGGTACGTGGGATGGCCTGCGTTTCGCGGCCACCTCGCACCTGCTGTCGGTCAAGCACAACTGGCGCGTGCGCGTGCGCGTGTTCGCGCCCGACGACGAGATGCCGCTGGTCGCTTCCGTGGTGCCGGTCTGGCGTTCTGCCAACTGGTACGAGCGTGAAGCGTTCGACCTGTACGGCATCCTGTTCGACGGTCACAACGACTTGCGCCGCATCCTGACCGACTACGGCTTCATCGGTCACCCATTCCGCAAGGATTTCCCGGTGACGGGCTACGTCGAGATGCGCTACGACCCCGAACAGAAGCGGGTGATTTACCAACCCGTGACCATCGAGCCGCGTGAAATCATTCCGCGCGTGATCCGCGAAGAAAGCTACGGGCTGAAATAATGGCTGAACTTAAAAATTACACCCTGAACTTCGGTCCGCAGCACCCTGCAGCCCACGGCGTGCTGCGCCTGGTGTTGGAGCTTGATGGCGAAGTCATCCAGCGTGCCGACCCGCACATCGGCCTGTTGCACCGCGCAACCGAGAAGCTGGCGGAAACCCGCACCTACCTGCAATCGGTGCCGTACATGGACCGCCTCGATTACGTCTCGATGATGTGCAACGAGCACGCCTACGTGATGGCCATCGAAAAGCTGATCGGCGTCGAAGTGCCGGTGCGCGCCCAGTACATCCGCGTCATGTTCGACGAAATCACGCGTTTGCTGAACCACCTGATGTGGCTTGGCGCACACGCGCTCGACGTCGGCGCCATGGGCCCGTTCCTGTACGCCTTCCGCGACCGTGAAGATCTGTTCGACGTGTACGAAGCCGTCTCCGGCGCGCGCATGCACGCAGCATACTATCGCCCGGGCGGCGTCTACCGCGATCTGCCGGACGCGATGCCGCAACACAAGCCATCGATCATCCGCAGCGCCAAGAAAATCGACGCCCTCAACGAAAGCCGCCAGGGTTCGCTGCTCGACTTCATCGACGATTTCTCGAAGCGTTTCGTGACCTATGTCGACGAATATGAAACCCTGCTGACCGACAACCGCATCTGGAAACAGCGCACCGTCGGCATCGGCGTGGTGACGCCGGAAGATGCGCTGGCCATGGGCTTCACCGGCGCCATGCTGCGCGGTTCGGGCATCGAGTGGGATCTGCGCAAGAAGCAGCCCTACGCCGTGTACGACAAGATGGAATTCGACGTGCCGGTTGGCACCAACGGCGATTGCTACGACCGCTACCTGGTCCGCGTGGAAGAGATGCGCCAGTCGAACCGCATCATCAAGCAGGCGTCGGCCTGGCTGCGCGCCAACCCGGGTCCGGTGATGACCAGCAACCACAAGGTCGCCCCGCCCAACCGCGTGGACATGAAGACGAATATGGAATCGCTGATTCACCACTTCAAACTGTTCACCGAAGGCATGCACGTGCCGCCGGGCGAAGCGTTTGCATCGGTGGAGCATCCAAAAGGCGAGTTCGGCATCTATATCGTCTCGGACGGCGCCAACAAACCGTATCGCTTGAAGATCCGTGCCCCGGACTATGCGCACTTGCAGAGCCTGGACGAAATGGCGCGTGGCCACATGATCGCGGACGCCGTGACCATCATCGGCACGCAGGACATCGTATTCGGCAGTATCGACCGCTAAGCCGCTGGCTTGGCGTGTACATTTGAGGCAAACCATGTTGTTATCTGAACAGTGCTACAAAAAAATTGATCGCGAACTGGCCAAGTACCCGGCCGACCAGCGCCAGTCGGCCGTGATGGCCGCGCTGGCCCACGCGCAAGTGGAAACCGGCTGGCTGCCACCGGAAGTCCTGCAGGACGTTGCCGACTACATCGGCATGCCGGCGATTGCCGTCCAGGAAGTTGCGACTTTCTACAATATGTACAACACCAAGCCGGTGGGCAAGCACAAGATCACCGTCTGCACCAACCTGCCATGCCAGTTGTCGGGCGGCGACCGCGCCGGCAAGCGCCTGCAGGAAATGCTGGGCATCGGCTACCGCGAAACCACCGCCGACGGCAAGTTCACGCTGATTGAAGGCGAGTGCATGGGCGCCTGTGGCGATGCACCGGTCATGATCGTGAATAACCATCGCATGTGCTCGTTCATGACGGACGAAAAAATCGATGCACTCGTTGAGGAATTGAACAAATGACCAGTCTGCACGATCGTCACATCAAGCCAGTGATCCTCGCGGGTCTGGACGGCAAAAACTGGCACCTGGCCGACTATGTCGCGCGCGGAGGCTACAGCGCGTTGCGCCGCATCCTCGAAAACAACATCACGCCGGAACAGATCATCGCCGACCTGAAGGCCTCGGGCTTGCGCGGCCGCGGCGGTGCGGGTTTCCCGACCGGCCTGAAGTGGAGCTTCATGCCACGCCAGTTCCCGGGCCAGAAATACCTCGTCTGCAATACCGACGAAGGCGAGCCGGGTACGTTCAAAGACCGCGACATCATTCGCTACAACCCGCACAGCCTGATCGAAGGCATGGCCATCGGCGCGTTCGCCATGGGCATCACGGTCGGCTACAACTACATCCACGGCGAAATTTTTGCCGAGTACGAGTTGTTTGAAGAAGCGCTGGAAGAGGCGCGTGCCGCCGGCTTCCTGGGCGACAACATCATGGGCAGCACCTTCAATTTCCAGTTGCATGCGGCGCATGGTTATGGCGCCTACATCTGCGGCGAAGAAACGGCGCTGCTGGAGTCGCTCGAAGGCAAGAAAGGCCAGCCACGCTTCAAGCCGCCTTTCCCGGCCTCGTTCGGCCTGTACGGCAAGCCAACCACGATCAACAACACCGAGACCTTTGCTGCGGTGCCGTTCATCCTGAACATGGGCGCAGAGAATTATCTGGCCATGGGCAAGCCGAACAATGGCGGTTCGAAAATCTTTTCGATCTCCGGCGACGTCAATCGTCCAGGCAATTACGAAGTGCCGCTCGGCACCCCGTTTGCCACGCTGATGGAATTGGCCGGCGGCATGCGCGGCGGTCGGAAAATCAAGGCCGTGATTCCTGGCGGTTCGTCGGCGCCGGTTGTGCGCGGCGAGGTCATGATGGATACCGACCTCGACTACGACGCGATCGCGAAAGCAGGTTCAATGCTTGGTTCGGGCGCCGTCATCGTCATGGACGAGACGCGCTGCATGGTGAAATCGCTGCTGCGCCTGTCGTACTTCTATTACGAAGAATCGTGCGGCCAGTGCACCCCATGCCGCGAAGGCACGGGCTGGATGTACCGCATGGTGCATAGGATTGAGCACGGGGAAGGGCGCGCAAGCGACCTGGACATGCTGAACTCGATCGCCGACAACATTCAGGGTCGCACCATTTGCGCCCTGGGTGATGCCGCCGCGATGCCGGTACGCGCCATGATCAAGAACTTCCGCGAAGAATTTGAATATCACATCGAGCACAAGCATTGCCTCGTGCCCGCTTATCTTTAAGGCCAGAGAACTCTCATGGTTGAAATTGAAATTGACGGCAAGAAGGTAGAAGTCGCGCCGGGTACCATGTTGCTGGAAGCTGCCAACAAAATTGGCACCTATATCCCGCACTTCTGCTATCACAAGAAATTGTCGATCGCTGCGAACTGCCGCATGTGCCTGGTCGAAGTGGAAAAGGCGCCGAAGCCTTTGCCAGCCTGCGCCACGCCAGTGTCGGCGGGCATGATCGTGCGTTCGAACAGCGAAAAAGCGGTGCAGGCACAGAAATCCGTCATGGAATTCTTGCTGATTAACCACCCGCTCGATTGCCCGATCTGCGACCAGGGCGGCGAATGCCAGTTGCAGGATCTGGCCGTCGGCTACGGCAGCGGCAAGTCGCGCTACGAAGAAGAAAAACGCGTGGTTGTGCCGAAAGAAGCCGGTCCGCTGGTGTCGATGGAAGAGATGGCGCGCTGCATCCAGTGCACCCGTTGCGTCCGTTTTGGCCAGGAAGTGGCTGGCGTGATGGAGCTGGGCATGGTTGGCCGCGGCGAGCACTCGGAAATCACGACGTTCGTCGGTAAAACCATCGACTCGGAAGTGTCCGGCAACATGATCGACCTGTGCCCGGTTGGCGCACTGACCTCGAAACCGTTCCGCTACTCCGCACGTCCATGGGAACTGTCGCGCCGCAAATCGGTTTCGCCGCACGACTCACTCGGGTCTAATCTCATTGTGCAAGTGAAAAACGGCAAAGTGATGCGCGTGCTGCCGCTGGAAAACGAAGCGATCAACGAATGCTGGCTGTCCGACAAAGACCGTTTCTCCTACGATGCGCTGGACCATACCGACCGTTTGACGGTGCCGATGATCAAGCAGGGCGGCCAGTGGGCCGAAACCGACTGGCAAACCGCGCTCGAATACGTGGCCCACGGCCTGCGTAACATCAAGCACGAACACGGCGCCGACAGCATCGCTGCTGCCGCCACCGCCCACTCGACCGTCGAAGAACTGTATTTGCTGCAAAAAGCCATGCGTGGCCTCGGTACCGAGAACATCGACTTCCGCCTGCGCCAGGGCGACTTCGCGCTGGACGGCGCGGTCACCCCATGGCTGGGCATGCCAATCGCCGAGCTGTCGAATGTCGCCAGCGCGTTTGTGATCGGCTCGAACCTGCGCAAGGATCATCCGCTGGTCGCCACCCGTCTGCGTAACGCCATCAAGAATGGCGCCAAGCTGGCTGTTCTGGGCGGCACCGACGATGATCTGTTGATGACCACGGCTGCGAAAATCGTGGCCGCGCCAAGCGACTGGTTGGCTGCCTTGTCCGACGTGGTGGCCGCTGTCGCCGCTGCGAAAGAAATCGACGCACCGGCCGGCTTCAATAACATCACTGTCACCGATAACGCCAAAGCCATCGCTAAAACCTTCGCGAAAGAGGGCGCTGTCGTCCTGCTGGGCAATGCGGTCTCGCATCACCCGCAAGGCGCTGCCATCCACGCAGCGGCCCAGTGGATCGCTGATACGACCGGCGCCAAATTCGGCTACCTGGTCGAAGCGGCGAACACCGTCGGCGGTTATCTGGTCAACGCCACGGCGAACAAGGATTTGTTCGCGACGCCGAAAAAAGCGTATGTGCTGCTCAACGCCGAGCCTGAGCTCGACGCTGCGAATCCACAGCAAGCGCGCGCCGCCTTGGATGGCGCCGAGATGGTGGTTGTCATGTCCGCGTTCAAGCACGGTTTCGAGTACGCCGATGTGCTGCTGCCAATCGCGCCATTCAGCGAAACCGCCGGCACCTTCGTGAACTGCGAAGGCCGTGCACAAAGTTTCAATGGCACCGTCAAGCCGATGGGCGAAGCCCGTCCAGCCTGGAAAGTGCTGCGCGTCCTGGGCAATTTGCTGGGCGTGGCCGGTTTCGACTACGACACCTCCGAAGGCGTGCGTGATGAAGCGCTGGGCAAGGGCGTGACCGACCTGTCGGGCAAGCTGAACAACATCGGCAAGGCAACGCTTCAGGCCGCAGCCTACGGTAACGCTGGCGCGCTTGAGCGCGTCACCGACGTGCCGATCTACTTCACCGACGCCATCGCGCGCCGCTCCGAGCCGCTGCAACGCACGGCTGACGCGAATATTGCGCTGGTCACCTTGCCACGCGCCCTGGCTGCCGAACTGAACGTGGTCGCTGGCGACCGCGTGCAAGTAACGCAAGGCACGGGCAGCGCGATCCTGGTAGCCGACATCGATGCGCGCCTGCCAGTGAACGCGATCCGCGTCGCTGCCGGTCACCCACTGACCGCCACGCTGGGCGCCATGTTCGGTCCGATCGCTGTGCAAAAAGCAGGGGAGGCTGCGTAATGGCAATCATTGAAACGATCACCACCAACGGTTCGGCCCTGCTGGGCGTGGCCTGGACCCCGGTCTGGACCCTGGTCAAAATCCTGTGCGTCCTGCTGCCGCTGATGGGCCTGGTTGCCTACGCAACGCTGTGGGAACGCAAACTGATCGGCTGGATCCAGATCCGCGTCGGCCCGAACCGCGTCGGTCCGGCTGGCTTGCTGCAGCCGATTGCCGATGCTTTGAAACTCTTGTTGAAAGAGATCGTCGTTCCAAGCAAGGCCAACGGCAAGCTGTTTATTCTCGGCCCGATCATGACCATCATGCCGGCGCTGGCCGCCTGGTCGGTCGTGCCGTTCGGTCCGCAGTTCGCGCTGGCCAACGTCAACGCAGGTTTGCTGGTGCTGATGGCGATTACGTCGATCGAGGTGTACGGCATCATCATCGCCGGTTGGGCGTCGAACTCGAAGTACTCCTTCCTGGGCGCCATGCGCGCCTCGGCACAGATGATTTCGTATGAAATCCCGATGGGCTTCGTGTTTGTCGTGATCCTGATGGTGTCCGGCAGCCTGAATTTCTCGGACATCGTCGCCAAGCAGGAATTTGGCTACTTTGTCTCGCACGGCGTGAACTTGCTGTCGTGGAACTGGCTGCCACTGCTGCCGCTGTTCGTCATCTACCTGACCTCCGGCCTGGCTGAATGCAACCGTCACCCGTTCGAC
Source organism: Massilia sp. S19_KUP03_FR1 (assembly GCF_036688685.1). Lineage (NCBI taxonomy): Bacteria > Pseudomonadati > Pseudomonadota > Betaproteobacteria > Burkholderiales > Oxalobacteraceae > Massilia > Massilia sp. S19_KUP03_FR1. The sequence goes on from NZ_JAQQPS010000009.1 coordinate 120,142, forward strand.
GTCGTCGAAGGCGAATCGGAAATCGTGGCCGGTCACATGGTCGAGTACTCGGGCATGTCGTATGCGATGTTCATGCTGGCCGAGTACGCCAACATGATCCTGATCGGCGTGGTCGCTTCGATCATGTTCCTGGGCGGCTGGGCTGCACCATTCGGTTTCCTGGAGTTTGGCGGCGGTTTCGGCGGCTTCTTCTGGCTGTTTGCAAAAACCTTCTTCATCGTCTCGTTGATGGTCTGGGTGCGCGGTACCTTCCCACGCTATCGCTTCGACCAGATCATGCGTCTCGGCTGGAAAGTATTCATTCCGCTGACGCTGGTATGGCTGGTGCTGGTTGCTGGCGTGATGCAGACCTCGTGGAATATCTGGAAGTAATCAGGAAGCAAAAGAGAGCGAACAAAATGGAACGAGTCAAAGATTTTTTCGGCAGCCTGTTGCTGACCGAGCTGCTCAAGGGCATGGCCCTGACGGGCAAGTACATGTTTTCGCGCAAGATCACGGTGCAGTACCCGGAAGAGAAGACGCCGATGTCGCCGCGCTTCCGTGGTCTGCACGCGCTGCGCCGCTACCCGAACGGGGAAGAGCGCTGCATCGCCTGCAAACTGTGCGAAGCAGTCTGCCCGGCGATGGCGATCACAATCGAATCCGAGCAGCGTGAAGACGGCAGCCGCCGTACCACCCGCTACGACATCGATCTGACCAAGTGCATCTTCTGCGGTTTCTGCGAAGAGTCTTGCCCGGTCGATTCGATCGTCGAGACCCACGTACTGGAATACCACGGCGAAAAACGTGGCGACCTGTACTACACCAAAGAAATGTTGCTGGCTGTCGGCGACCGCTACGAGAACGATATCGCCGCTGCCCGCGCTGTCGACGCACCGTACCGCTAACCGCTCACAACAAGAATAAGGTCCCGGCCGTCATGGATTTCAAAACTTTTCTGTTCTACGCGTTCTCGCTGATCATGCTCGCAGCGGCAACCCGTGTTATTACCGCCAAGAACCCGGTGCACGCCGCCCTGTTCCTGGTGCTGGCGTTCTTCAACGCCGCAGGCATCTGGCTGCTGCTGAAAGCCGAATTCCTCGCCATCGTCCTGGTGCTGGTGTACGTCGGCGCGGTGATGGTGCTGTTCCTCTTCGTCGTGATGATGCTCGACATTAATATCGACAAGATGCGTGAGGGCTTCTGGGGTTACCTGCCACTGGCGTCCGCGATTGGCGCGCTGATCGTGCTGGAAATGGCAGCCGTTCTGTGGCGCGGATACATGACCTTCGAGCAGACCCCGGCGGCTGCCGCGCTGAACATCGGCGGTACCAAGGAACTGGGCATGCTGATCTACACGAAATATATTTACGGCTTTGAAATTGCCGCAGCGATCTTGCTCGTGGCGATCATCGCCGCCGTGGCACTGACCCTGCGTACCCGCAAGGACAGCAAGGCTATCGATCCGGGCGACGCTGTCCGCGTCAAGCGCAACGACCGTCTGCGCATCGTCAAAATGGCCTCAGTGAATCAGCCGGCCATCGATGAAGAAGCCGCGCGCGTTGCCGCGCTGGAAGCTGAACGTGCCGCCACTGAACCATCGGCGCCGACGCTGGATAAAGCTGTCTCCGCTGCAGCAGCGGCGCCCGCTAAAAAGGATGCCAAATGACCTTATCCCTTGCTCACTACCTGATCCTGGGCGCGATGCTGTTCGCAATCTCGATCGTGGGTATCTTCCTGAACCGGAAGAACATCATTGTCCTGCTGATGGCCATCGAACTGATGCTGCTGGCCGTGAACCTGAACTTCATCGCGTTTTCCCATTACCTGGGTGACGCGGCCGGACAGATTTTCGTGTTCTTCATCCTCACCGTGGCTGCCGCCGAATCGGCGATCGGCCTGGCGATCCTGGTGGTCCTGTTCCGTAATGTGGACACGATCAACGTGGAAGACCTCGATAGCCTCAAGGGTTAATCGACACAACGGTTTGCATGATTTTCATTTCGAATACATAACGATTAAGGTTCAACATGGCGGGGCAAATTCTTAACCCTAACCTCCTTCTGGCCGTACCGCTGGCGCCGCTCGTCGGCGCCGCGATTGCCGGCTTGCTAGGTACCAAGTTCCTCGGTAACGTGGTCGGCCGCAAGGTGTCGACTGTCGCTACCATCATGGGAGTCCTGGTCGCACTGATCTTGTCGGTGCACACATTGATGGCGGTGCTCGATGGCGCCAGTTTCAGCGGCAACATTTACCACTGGATGACGGTCGGTACCTTGTCGATGGATGTCGGTTTCCACATCGATGCGTTATCAAGCATGATGATGTGCGTGGTGACCTTCGTGTCGCTGATGGTGCACGTCTACACGATCGGCTACATGGCCGAGGACGAAGGCTACAACCGCTTCTTCTCGTACATCTCGCTGTTCACGTTCTCGATGCTGATGCTGGTCATGTCGAACAATATGCTGCAGCTGTTCTTTGGCTGGGAAGCAGTGGGCCTGGTGTCGTATCTGTTGATCGGTTTCTGGTACACCCGTCCGACCGCCATTTTTGCCAACATGAAAGCGTTCCTCGTGAACCGCGTCGGCGACTTCGGTTTCATCCTCGGTATCGGGCTGCTGCTGGCCGCGGGTCACTCGATGAATTACCAGGAAATTTTCGCGCAAAAAGACCAGCTCGTGAACATGACGGTGCTCGGCACCGAGTGGCCGCTGCTGACCGCTTCCTGCATCTGCCTGTTCATTGGCGCGATGGGTAAATCGGCCCAGTTCCCGCTGCACGTCTGGCTGCCGGACTCGATGGAAGGCCCGACCCCGATCTCCGCGCTGATCCACGCCGCGACGATGGTTACCGCCGGCATTTTCATGGTGGCGCGCATGTCGCCACTGTTCGAGTTGTCCGATACGGCCCTGTCGTTCGTGATGATCATCGGCGCCATCACCGCGCTGTTCATGGGTTTCCTGGGCATCATCCAGAACGACATCAAGCGCGTGGTCGCTTACTCGACCCTGTCGCAGCTGGGCTATATGACCGTCGCGCTGGGCGCCTCGGCATACAGTGTCGCCGTGTTCCACCTGATGACCCACGCCTTCTTCAAGGCGCTGCTGTTCCTGGCGGCTGGTTCCGTCATCATCGGCATGCACCACGACCAGGACATCCGCAACATGGGTGGCCTGCGCAAGTACATGAAGATCACCTGGATCACCTCGCTGCTCGGTTCGCTGGCACTGATCGGTACGCCATTCTTCGCCGGTTTTTACTCGAAGGACAGCATTATCGAAGCGGTTGCCGCCAGCGATTTGCCGGGCGCGAAGTTCGCCTACTTTGCCGTGTTGGCCGGCGTGTTCGTTACCGCGTTCTACTCGTTCCGCCTGTATTTCCTGGTGTTCCACGGGGAAGAGCGTTTTGGTAAAGCGCATGCTGACCACGGTCACGATGCCCATGCCAAGCACGACGATCACGCGCACGATTCGGATGCACATGATGAAGAAGAGGAAGATGATCACGGCCACCACGGCCTGGCCCCAGGCCAGAAGCCGCACGAGTCGCCATTTGTGGTCACTTTCCCGCTGATCATGCTGGCCATTCCATCGGTCATCATCGGTTTTCTGGCGATCGAGCCTATGTTGTTCGGCAACTTCTTCAAGGACGTGATTTTCGTTGGTGAAAACCACCACGCCATGGAAGAGCTGCGTCACGAATTCCACAGCGCCGCCGCGATGGGCTTGCATGCCTTTACCACCGCGCCGTTCTGGCTGGCGTTTGCCGGTGTGGCCGCTGCCTACTATTGCTACATGGTCAACCGCAAGGTGCCGGCCTGGTTCTTCGCCAAGCTGCACCCGCTGTTCACGCTGCTGGACAACAAGTACTACATGGACAAGTTCAACCAGGCCGTGTTTGCCAATGGCGCACTGCGCATTGGCGAGGGCCTGTGGAAATTCGGCGACCGCATGGTCATCGACGGCTTCCTGGTCAACGGCAGCGCAAAATTGGTGGGCTGGTTCTCAAGCATGGCGCGTACGTTCCAGACCGGCTACCTCTATCACTATGCTTTCGTGATGGTCGCAGGGGTACTGGCAACGCTGCTGTACTTCTTCCCGTTCTGGCACGCTTAATTCAGGCTAAGAAAAAATGATGCAGTCATTGAATAATTCTAATTTGCTGAGCCTGTCGATCTGGCTCCCCATCGTGTTCGGCGTGCTGATTCTGGCCGTCGGGCGCGACAGCCGTCCCGGCTTCACCCGCGTGCTGGCCCTGGTCGGTGCGCTGGCCAGCCTGGCCGTCACGATCCCGCTGATCACGAACTTCGACAATGCCCACCACGGCATGCAGTTCGTCGAGTCGAGCCCATGGATCGAGCGTTTCAATATTTTCTACACGCTCGGCGTCGACGGTTTGTCGCTGTGGTTCGTGCCGCTGACCGCGTTCATTTCGGTGATCGTCGTGATCTCGGCATGGCAAGTGATCGAAACGCGCATCGCGCAGTACATGGGCTCGTTCCTGTTGCTGTCGGGCCTGATGATCGGCGTGTTCTGCGCGCTCGACGGCCTGCTGTTCTACTTCTTCTTCGAAGCGACCTTGATCCCGATGTTCATCATCATCGGCGTGTTCGGCGGCCCGAACCGCGTGTATGCGGCATTTAAATTCTTCCTGTACACGTTCTTCGGTTCGCTGCTGACGCTGATCGCCATCATCTACCTGTACAACAAGGCAGGCGGCAGCTTCGACATCCTCGCCTGGCACAATTTGCCGCTGACGATGAAAGAGCAAGTGCTGATTTTCCTGGCCTTCCTGATGGCGTTTGCCGTCAAGGTACCAATGTGGCCAGTCCACACCTGGCTGCCGGATGCCCACGTCGAAGCGCCAACTGGCGGCTCCGTCGTGCTGGCGGCCATCATGCTGAAACTGGGCGCGTACGGCTTCCTGCGGTTCTCCTTGCCAATCGCCCCGGATGCGTCGCACTACCTGGCCGGCTTCATGATCACGCTCTCACTGATCGCCGTGATCTACATCGGCCTGGTGGCACTGGTCCAGAAGGACATGAAAAAACTGGTAGCGTACTCCTCGATTGCGCACATGGGTTTCGTCACGCTCGGTTTCTTCATCTTCAATGAAATCGGCATGCAGGGCGGCATCGTGCAAATGATCTCGCACGGCTTTATCTCCGGCGCCATGTTCCTGTGCATCGGCGTGCTGTATGACCGCGTTCATTCGCGTGAAATCGCCGCCTACGGTGGCGTGGTCAACCGCATGCCGAAGTTCGCTGCCTTCGTGGTGCTGTTCTCGATGGCCAACTGCGGCTTGCCAGCCACCTCCGGTTTCGTCGGCGAGTTCATGGTCATCATGGGCGCGGTCCAGTTCAATTTCTGGATTGGCCTGCTGGCTGCCACCGCCCTGATCCTGGGCGCGGCGTACTCGCTGTGGATGGTCAAGCGCGTCATCTTCGGCAAGGTTGCCAACCACCACGTGGACGAACTGACCGACATCAACAAGCGCGAATTCTTCATGTTCGCGCTGCTGGCGATCGGCGTGATGGTGATGGGCCTGTACCCGGCGCCATTTACGGACACGATGCAGGTATCGGTTTCCGACCTGCTGCAACACGTCTCGATCAGCAAGCTGCCTCAATAAAACGGTATGAATCCAATGACCCCTATCATTACTGAAGCACCCAATCTTGCGCCGGTGTCCGCCGAGATCTTCCTGCTGATCGCGGCTTCCGCGATCCTGCTGATCGACATGTTCCTGAAAGGGGAGAAGCGCACGCTGACGTACGTGCTCTCCCTGCTGACCCTGGTTGGCTGCGCATTCTTCAGCTTCATGGACTACAACGCCGGCACCACCACCTACACGTTCTACAATATGTATGTGTCGGACCCGATGGGCAACCTGCTGAAACTGTTCACCTACCTGGCCGTCGGCGTCACGCTGATCTACTCGCGCCAGTACGCCACCGAACGTGGCATGACCAGCGGTAACCTGGGCGGCGAGTTCTACGTCCTTGCGCTGTTCTCGCTGCTGGGCCAGATGATCATGATCTCTGGTAACAACATGCTGTCGATTTACCTGGGCCTGGAACTGATGTCGCTGTCGCTGTATGCGCTTGTCGCCTTGCGCCGTGATCACGCTGTCTCGACCGAAGCTGCGATGAAATACTTCATTCTCGGCGCGCTGGCATCCGGCTTCCTGCTGTACGGTATTTCGATGATTTACGGTGCTACTGGTTCGCTGGACCTGACGCAAATCTACAAAGTCGCCAACTCGCACAGCGCGAACCCGACCATCCTGGTGTTCGGTCTGGTGTTCATTGTTGCCGGTCTGGCCTTCAAACTGGGCGCCGTACCATTCCACATGTGGGTGCCTGACGTCTACCAAGGTTCGCCAACGGCAGTCACGCTGCTGCTGGGCGGCGCGCCGAAGCTGGCCGCGTTCGCGATGGTGTTGCGTATTCTTGTCGAAGGCTTGCTGCCGATGGCGTATGACTGGCAACAGATGCTGATGGTGCTGGCCGTGGCCTCGCTGGCAATCGGCAACTTGACCGCAATCGCCCAAACCAATATCAAGCGCATGCTGGCGTACTCGACCATTGCGCAAATGGGTTTTGTCCTGCTGGGCCTGATGGCTGGCGTGGTCGGTGGACCTGAAAACGGCAACGCCAGCGGCGCCGCCGGCGCCTACAGCGCCGCCATGTATTACTCGATCACCTACGTGTTGACCACGCTGGGCAGCTTCGGTTTGATCATGATGTTGGCGCGTTCCGGTTTCGAAGCCGAACAACTGGCCGACTTCAAGGGCATGGCGCGCCGTTCGCCATGGTTCGCCGTGGTCATGACGGTGTTGATGTTCTCGCTGGCCGGCGTGCCGCCAATGATGGGCTTCATGGCGAAATGGTCGGTACTCCAGGCCGTGGCGTCGTCGGGCCAGATCTGGCTCGCCGTCGTTGCCGTCATGTTCTCGCTGATCGGTGCCTTCTACTACCTGCGCGTCGTAAAAACGATGTGGTTCGACGAAGCCGTCGACGCCACCCCGATCAACACGCCGCTGGACATGCAGGTCGCCCTGTCGATCAATGGCGTCGCCATCGTGCTGCTGGGCCTGATGCCGGGTTCGCTGCTGGGCGCGTGCATGAACGCGATGACCAAAACGCTGGGTTCGTAATCGGGTGGATGTTTCCATCGCAAGCTGGTTGGTGATCGCCGTCGCACTGGCCTTTGCCAACCTGCCGTTTGTCAACGATGCCATCTTCGGCGTCGTGCCGTACCGGGGCGGGCGGCGCAAGCCGTTTCCGCTGCGCTTCGTCGAGCTGATCGTTCTATACTTCATCGTTGGCGCCATCGCGTACGGGCTCGAGGCGCGCATCGGCAATGTCTTCATGCAAACCTGGGAGTTTTACGCCATCACCGGCTGCCTGTTTCTGGTGCTGGCGTTCCCGGGTTTCGTCGTGCGCTATCTGCGCAAGCAACGCCCGTAGTCAACCTTAACCTTGGACTTTCATGGACTCTCACCTCAAAGAAACGCGCATTGACGGCGAGACCGTTTACGAAGGTGGCTTTCTCAAGGTCACGCGCGACCGCGTCAGTCTGCCGGATGGCAAGCTGACTAACCGCGAGTACATCCGCCATCCGGGCGCGGTGGTCATCCTGCCGCTGTTCGAGGACGGCACCGTGCTGCTCGAACGCCAGTTCCGCTATCCGCTCGACCGGGTGTTCATCGAATACCCAGCCGGCAAGATCGACGCCGGCGAAGACCACCTGGCCTGCGCCAAACGCGAACTGCAGGAGGAGACCGGCTACACGGCCACCGACTGGCATTTCCTGTGCACGATCCACAATGCGATCGCGTATTCCGACGAGCACCTCGACATCTACCTGGCGCGCGACTTGACGGCCGGTCCTGCGCAACTCGACGCCGGCGAATTCCTCGACACCTACACTGCCACCGTGCCCGAGCTGCTGGCGCAAGTGAAAAGCGGCGCCATCACCGATGTGAAAACCGTCATCGGTACCTTCTGGCTCGAGAAAATCCTGGCCGGCGACTGGAAGCCCGCCTAAGCATGAAACCATGGCTGGCGTTGGCCTTGCTGCTGGCGTGCGCGAGCGCGCAGGCGCGCACGCCGTTCCAGGTGCGCTGCGAAGACACGATCAGCAAGACGGTCTCGGTGTTGTCGTCCCAGCAAAACGGCTACCGCATCGATACCACCCGTTCCTGGCGCACCCTGTCGCAAATGAAAGCGGGTAGCCGCGGCAGCGCCGTGCTGGGCCTGACGCGCACCGAGTCGCGCGTCTCGATTGCGGTCGGCGGCCCGATGCTGGTCGATAAAGTCAGCGGCTATGAATGCGTGGCGCCGCGCATCGACGTCGACGTCCATTACCTGCCCATCATCATCTACATCGGCAGCGAAATTCCGGTTGACTCCTGTACCTACCGCGAAGTTCTCGCGCACGAACTGCGCCACCTCAAAGCCTATCAGGAGCATCTGCCGAAAGTGGAAGCGAAGGTGCGCGCCGCGTTGGCCAAGCGTTTTGGCAACACGCCGTTGTATGCGCCAGGCGGGCAGGCGCGCAGGCTGCTGCAACGCGAAATCGATACCCAGTGGATGCCGTACATCAAAGCGGAAATGGCGCAGGTTGAACTGGTGCAGCAGGGCATCGACTCGCCGCAAGAATATGCGCGTCTCGGCAAAGTTTGCCGCGGTGAGGTACAGTCACTTATTGGTCCGGCGCGTAAAAAGCGTGCCTGAGAACGGTCTATCATGCATGCACAATCTCATCGTTACATCGCCCTGATTCCCGCCGCCGGCGTTGGTGCGCGGATGGCGGCCAACGGGCCGAAGCAGTATCTGACGCTGGGCGACAAACCGATGCTGCGCCATACGGTCGATGCCTTCGTCGCCAGCAAGCTGATTGCCCACACGTATATTGTGGTCAGCGCCGACGACCCGCTGATCGATACGGTCGTGCCCGCGCAAGAGCGTGTGACGGTGCTGCGTTGCGGTGGCAGCAGCCGCATGGAGTCAGTGAGAAATGGTCTCGCGCAACTGCATGGTAGCGTCGGCGCAGATGACTGGATCCTCGTGCACGACGCGGCCCGGCCCGGCCTCACGGCGGCGCTGATCGAACGGCTGATCACCCGCACCGGCGCGCATGCGGTGGGCAGCCTGCTCGCCTTGCCTGTCGTCGACACCGTCAAGCGCGAGGTGGCGGGGCAGGTCGACACCATCGCGCGCGATGGGCTGTGGCTGGCGCAGACGCCGCAAATGTTTCGCTATCAGTTGCTGAAAAATGCGCTGGGCGCAGTGACCGATCCCGCCACCATCACCGACGACGCCAGCGCGGTCGAAGCGCTGGGCCTGGCGCCACTGCTGGTCGAAGGCCATCCCTGCAATCTGAAAGTGACACGGCCGGACGATGTGCGCATCGCCGAGCTTTATCTTGCCAACCCTTTTCACGGAATCTAAAATATCATCATGGCACTTGCATCGTACAACCCGGCTCCTCCCTTTCGCATCGGCATGGGCTATGACTGCCACGCCCTGGTCGAGGGCCGCAAACTGATCGTCGGCGGCGTGACCATTCCGCATCGCCTGGGCCTGCTCGGCCACTCGGACGCGGACGTGCTGCTGCACGCAATCATCGATTCGCTGCTCGGTGCTGCGGCGCTGGGCGACATCGGCAAGCATTTCCCCGACACCGACCCCATGTTCGCCGGCGCTGACTCGCGCACCTTGCTGCGCGAAGTGGCGCACCGGGTCGTGGCGACCGGCTACACCATCGGCAATATCGATGCGACCATCATCGCGCAGCAGCCGAAAATGGCGCCGCACATTCCGCACATGGTTTCGCGCATCGCCGAAGACCTGGGCGTGTCGCCGCAGCAGGTGAACATCAAGGCCAAAACCAACGAGAAACTGGGCTACCTGGGCCGGGAAGAGGGGATGGCGGCGGAGTCGGTGGCAATGTTGATTCTGACCCCCGCGAAGGCGGGGTCCCATGTGTAGTGTCGCGGTTGCGCCCAGTCTTGCTTCCAGAGCAGACCGGCACGCACACCGTGCATAAAAACGACGTCAGCGCGCAATCGTGCGATGGGTCGGCGCCTGCGCGCGGGCCTTGGCTGCTGATCCTGGCGGCGGCCGCAATCCTGATGATCACGATGGGCGCGCGCCTGACCACGGGCCTGTTCATGTCGCCGATCAATACGTCGACCGGCCTGGGCATTGCCTCGATCAGCTTTGCGCTGGCAATCGGCCAGTTCACCTGGGGCGCCGCGCAGCCGGTGTTCGGCGCGGTGGCCGACAAGTACGGCGCCGGCCGCGTGATCGTGCTGGGCGCGCTGCTGCTGGCCGGCGGCCTGGCGCTGACGCCTTTCGTCTCGACCCAGTGGGGCCTGATCGCGACCATGGGCATCCTGTCGGCTGCAGGCGCGGGGGCGGGCAGCTTCTCGATCCTGATCGGCGCCACCGCGCAGCGCCTGCCGGCCGCGCGCCGTCCCTTCGCCGCCGGCTTCGTCAATGCCGGCGGCTCGTTCGGCCAGTTCGTGTTCGCGCCGCTGATGCAGTTCATGATCGCCAGCTCGGGCTGGATCGTGGCGATGCTGACCCTGGCGGCCACCACCTTGCTGACCATCCCGCTGGCCTGGCAACTGCGCGGCAGTGCGCCGAAACCGGCGCCGCCAGTGGCCAACGCGGCCCCCGAAGCGGGCATGGGCGCGCAGGTCAAGGCGGCCCTGCGCAATCGCAGCTACCTGTGCCTGCACGCCGGCTTTTTTACCTGCGGCTTTCATATCGCCTTCCTGGTCACCCATTTGCCGGGCGAGGTGGCCCTGTGCAACCTGGCGCCGGCCGTATCCGGCACGGCGCTGGGCCTGATCGGACTGTTCAATATCGTGGGCAGTCTGTCGGCCGGCGCGCTCGGCACGCGCTACCGCATGAAATCGATTTTGACCGTGATGTACGCCAGCCGCGCCGTGATCATCGGCCTGTATTTGCTGGCGCCAAAAACCGCGCTGACCTTTTATATTTTTGCCGCCGCGCTCGGCCTGACCTGGCTGGCGACGGTCCCGCCGACGGCCGGTCTGGTTGGCAAACTGTTCGGCATGCGCTACCTGTCGACGCTGTTCGGCCTGACCTTGCTGTCGCACCAGATCGGCGGCTTCTTCGGTGCCTGGCTGGGCGGCCTGGCGATCGTCCACTTTGGCGACTACAACTGGATGTGGTACGCCGACATCGTGCTGGCGCTTGCCGCGGCGCTGATCAACCTGCCGATCCGGGAAGCGCATCTGGCGCAGGCGGTGCCGGCATGACGCGTGACACCTGGGCCTATCGTGAAGTGGCGGTCGAATCGTTTGTCGATCCACGCAGCGGGATGGTCAGGATCCGTCCGATGGCAGGGCAGGCGTTCGCGCCCACGCTGGCCGTGCAGTGCGCTCGCCTGCTGCGTGACAGCTACCCGCCCGGCACCCGGTTTTTGCTGAACGCGAAGCTGACCGACCGCCTCGGCGGGCCGCATTTCCTGTATGCCTGGCACGGCGACCCGGTGCAGGTGCTCAGCGCGGCCGCGGCGAAGCGCTTCCTGCTCGCGTTCCGGCGCGGCCGCATCTGAGCCATGCCGTCGCGTGCGGGCCGCAGCCGCATAAACTGGTTACACTTGGAACTCGAACAACATCCAAGGAACCGACATGGCAACAAGAAAAATCGCAGTGATCGTGGGTAGCTTGCGCAAGGAATCGTTCAACCGCAAAGTCTGCAAGACCCTGATGCTGCTGGCGCCGCCAACACTGGAACTGGAATTTGTCGAGATCGGCCAGCTGTCGCTCTACAACCAGGACGAAGACGACAATCCACCGGCTAACTACGTCGAGTTCCGCAACAAGATCAAGGAATTCGATGGCGTCCTGTTTGCCACGCCGGAGTACAACCGCTCGGTGCCGGGAGCACTGAAAAACGCCCTCGATGTCGGCTCGCGTCCGTACGGCGCCAGCGCCTGGAATGGCTTGCCGTGCGCCGTGATCAGCGTCTCGCCCGGCGCCAGCGGTGGGTTCGGCGCGAATCACCACTTGCGCCAGTCGCTGGTGTTCCTGAACATGCCGTGCCTGGCGCAACCCGAGGTGTACATCGGCGGTGTGGCCAAACTGTACGACGGCGACACCCTGACCAACGACGACACCCGCGCCTTTCTGCAACAGTTCATCGACACCTTTGCCAGCTGGGTCGAGCGCATCGCCGATTAAACACTCTGCAGCACCGCGTCCTTGTCGATCCAGTAGTTGAATTGCCCGAAGGTCGGCAGGGCATCGATGGTGCGCTCCGGGTAGAAATCCTCCAGCATCTGGCGGTAGGCCGCGCGTCGTGAAAAGGCGTCGTGGGTCGATGCATAGCGCGTCACTGCCATCCGAAACGTGCTGCGCACATCCGGTTCGGCCTGCGCGCTGCGGCGGCTTGGCGGTCGCCTGGTTCCAGTCGCCGCAATATCTTCCGGCCATAGCGCATCGGCGCTCTGGCCACCTTCCCAATAACGCCGCAAATAACGGTGCACCGTCGCGCCCGACAGGCCGTTGGCAGCGGCCACGTCAGCCACCAGCCGGCGCCGTTCCTGTGCATTGAACACGGCCGTGCTGCTGGACATCAGCGACGCGATGACGCCGCTGGCGCGCTGGCGTGCGGCCAGTTGCGCCAGCGTGGGCGCCGCTGTGGGCGCTTTGGCCGCGTACGGGTCGAGCAGCAGCAGACGCGCGCGCCGGTTCTGGACATCGGCCTCCAGCAGGCGCAGCGGGGTGAGTGTCGGCCACGCGCCGGCCACGCCGAGCGCGAACGTGAACGTCATGGTCTGGCCCGGATCGATCCACAGGATGCGCACGGCGCGCGACGACGGTCCCGCGTACAGCAGAACATCATTTCGAATCAGCATCAGAGGGCCTCGCTTCACTGCTTGTAGATCAAGCCTTCCACCATGCAAATTCCGCGCCACCCCGGCGCAATGCCGCATTGGCGCCGGATGGGCGCTACCGGTGCATTTCCGTCCATGGCCCGCCCCAACAGTGAGCGTGCTGTGCTACATTCCACGCCATGCAAAAACGCCCATCGCAGGGATCCCTGCCATCTGCCAGCACGGCGGAAGCCCACCCCTACACGCCGCGCGCGCCGTCGTCCTACGGCGAGCCGCCGCCGGGACTGCGCCGCCACATTTACCGCATCGTGTTCGAAGCCGACACGCCGGCCGGGCGCCGCTTCGATATCCTGCTGGTGATCCTGATCGTCATGAGCATCATCGTGGTCATTATCGACAGTGTGCCGTCCATCCGCGGCCAGTACGAAGCCACCACCCATGTGCTCGAGTGGGCGTTCACCGTGCTGTTCACGCTGGAATACCTGGCGCGCCTGATTTGCGTGGCGCGGCCGGCGCGCTATGCCACCGGTTTTTTCGGCGTCATCGACCTGCTGTCCGTGCTGCCGACGTATTTGTCGCTGTTCGTGCCCGGCGCCGCCGGCTTCCTGAATATCCGCATCCTGCGCCTGCTGCGCGTGTTCCGCATTTTCAAATTGGCCCTGTACATCGAGGAATACACGCGCCTGGGCGAAGCGCTCAAGGCCAGCGGCCGCAAGATCCTGGTGTTCTTGTCGGTGGTGCTGATGGCGGTGCTGATCCTGGGCACCGCCATGTATGTCGTCGAGGGACCTGAGCACGGCTACACCAGCATTCCGATGGCCATGTACTGGGCGGTAGTGACGATGACCACCGTCGGCTACGGCGACATCACGCCGGGTACCAACCTGGGCAAGATGCTGGCGTCCTTCATGATGCTGCTGGGCTGGGGCATCCTGGCGGTCCCGACCGGAATCGTGACGGCCGAGATGACTTCGCAGCATTTCGCGCGCCGCTTGCGCGCCGCGGAAGCGGGCGATCGCACTTGTCCGGCCTGCACCAGCACCGGCCATCATGCCGATGCGAAATTCTGCAAGGATTGCGGCGTTGAATTTAAGTAATTGATTTTGTTCACAATTATCGTTTGAGGAATAGCAAGGGTACACGTTTGATGCAAATCAAACTCACTATGTTGTGCTGCTCTAGCCTACTACTTCGTTCCGGACGCCCGGCCAGCCCCGGCGGCGTGGCAGGTGTCCGGTCCTCCAGCGATGCAATGGCCAGGCGGCGGTGGCGCCACCTCTGTGATGGCCGGGCATTGAACCCATTCAAAATGCATGACTACTTTTCGAGGCACGCCCATGTATCCATTTTCCCAAGCTGTCACACCTGCAGTTCGCAACCACCTGGAAGCCCAGACGTCGTTCATGAACGACGTGTCGAAGTCGCTGTTCCGTTCATTCCAGCAAGTTTGTGAACTGAACATCCAGTTGGCCCAGACCATGCTCGAAGAAACCTCGCACGCTGGCCAGCAAATGCTCACGTCCGAACGCCAGACCGACGCCATCGCCGCTGCCGCTTCGCGCGCCCAGCCTGCCACCGACAAGCTGCGCGCGTATCAGCAGCATATTTCGCGTCTGGCCGCAGATGCCCAGGTAGACATTACCCGCGTCACCGAAGATCATGTGCAAAAAACCGCACAGACCGCACGTGCGCTGGCCGACGAGGTGGCCCGGGCCGCTTCCGAAGAAACCGAACGTGGCATGCGCAAGCAGGAAGAAACCATGCGTCAGTTTTCCGATCCATTCAGCACCAGTGGCAGCCGTGGCCAGGACAACCAGATGGGCTCACGCGGCAATGCCAGCAGCGCCGGCAGCGCCACGCTGCAAAGCGGGTCGTCGGGTTCCAGCCAGGCCAGCGCCAGCGATTCGGCCCGCCAGAACACCGCCGCGTCACCGCAGCCTGCAGCACGCCCGAGCAGCCCAAGCCGTCCTTCCTGATACACGATAATTGCTAGCCAAACAGGGGCCGCGTCAGCGGCCTCTTTTTTACTGCTTGTCGTCGTCGCGCCCGCGTTCCTGATCGATCTTGTCCTTCATTGCGTCGAGTTGGTCGATGTAGGCATCGACCGCGTGGTCCGGGCTGGCGCGCATCGATGGCGGCAGCACCACGCCCATGTACAGCTCGTCGGCCATGCGCCCGCTGCGCTGCACGTTGGCGATCAGCGTCAGGCCGGACGCCACTACCGCAAACAGCACGCACAACCAGCGGAAGCGCACGCGCAGCTGCGGTTTCACGGTGGCGAGGTGAAAATAAACGATGCCGGCGGCGAGGGCAATCAAGCCGTGCGAACCGTAGCGGGTCAGGGCTTCCAGCGCGAAGGCATAGGCGAGCACATTCGAGGCCGCCTCCCAGACCCCCAGTGCGGCGGCGCCGCTGCCGATGATGAAGATGTGGCGGCCCAGCCGCGCATGGCGCCCGAACAGGCGGTTGGCAAACGCCCACGCGCCGCCCCAGGCGACCGCGCCGCCCACGCCCGCTGCGAGCGCCTGCAGGTACAAGGTCGGCTGGAAGGCGCGCGTATCGAACAGCCAGGTGACCACCAGCGCGACGATGGCCGCCAGCAGCATGCCAGCCATGCCGGGCAGTGCGCCTTCCCAGCCGTGCATGGTGCGGTCCAGCAGTTCGGCCGAGACCGGAAAGTCAGCCGCGCGCACGCGCAGGCTGGTGTGGCCGATGCGCACCACGGTGTCGCCGCTCAACGCCAGGCTGGGCAGGCGCTTGCCGTTTTTCACGACGCCATTTTTCGAGCCCAGGTCGTGCAGCACCAGTTTGTTGTGGCTGTCGAGGTCGACCAGGGCATGGCGCGGTGCGGCGTAATCGTCGTCGAGAATAAAATCGTTGTCGTAGGCGCGCCCGATCCGGATCGGCAAGCTGTTCAGTTGATGGCGATGCAGCACGTCGCCATTCCTGGCCAGCGTTTCGATGAACCACGGGCCGTTCATTTTGGCCCCCTTCGCCGGCCCAGCGAGGCCAGAAACGCGCGCGTCACGCGCACGCCGTTTTCATACGACACGCCGGACACATCGATGCGGCTTTGCAGGCTGGCGTGCGCGTCGTCGGTGCTGGCGGTGAGCAAAGTAAAATTGTAGAGACCGGGAAATTTGCGGAAGGCCCGCACGCAGGTCACGGCGCGTACCGGCAGGCTGGCGGTGTGGACGAACTGCTCGGTGCAGGTGGGGCGGGTCAGGCGCACATCGCGCCGCCCGCCCATCCGGTCGACCCGGAACATGCCGCTGGCCAGCGTGGCGAAGCTTAGTGGCGGCATCGCAGGCGCGCGCAGGTATTGGTGCGACATCGAAACATGGCCGCTCTGCTGGTTGTCCGACACGTAAATGGCCGACTCCATCGCGCAACTGATGGCGTCGATCATGAAGCTGACCTCCGCCTTCACGTTCGAGCGGCCCCAGCATCGCACCTGGTCGGAGTCGCGCACCGGGACCTGGTAGGGCCCCATATTCTTGAGCGACAAGGGCTTGTCCAGCAGGCGCTCGACCATGCCGCGCTGGTGCGCCAGCAATTGCTGCGCGATCAAGGGATTGAAGTCTGCCGGCACCGTGGTCTGCGCCGCTACCCGGCGCAGCAATTCCTGGCCGAACTTGATCGGCATCAGGAAGCTGACCAGTTCGCCATCGCGCCGTTTCGACACGTTCACGCCGGCCACCATGCCGCCCATCGTCACGCTGGGGCCGCCGCTCATGCCGGAGTTGATGGGGCCGGTGAACATCAACTGCTCATAAAAACTGCGCGTGATGATGCCGTTGTAGGCGCCTTCCGAAATCGCGAAGCCGAGGTCGAGCGGATTGCCCAGCGAGTAGAGATACTGGCCTTGCGTGAGTTTGGTCGGCTTGTCGGGCAACTTGAAAAAGCCGGTGCCGTTGCGGTCGACCCGCACCACGGCCAGGTCGTGCAACACGTCCACCGCCAGCAGCGTGATGGGGCCGGTCTTGCCGTCGGTATCGATGTATTCGCCCGCGTAGATGGCCGGGTCGAGCGCCATCTGCGACACCACGTGATAATTGGTCAGCACCAGGTTGCCGGTGCCGATCAGGAAGCCGGAGCCGACGCTCGACTGGCTGCGCCCGTTTTTGAGCAGCATGCGGATCTGCAGCAGGTCGCCCTTGGCCGATGCGTACAGTTTCTGGGCGGTGGACGAGGGTGGGGGCAGCGCGGCCTGCTCATCGGTTTCGCCGGGGCCGGGTGCGGCGGGTGTGGTGGCGGGCGGCGCGCTGGGTGGCGTGACCATCGGCGGGGTGGCGCGTGCAGGCGCCGTGGTTTGTGCCGCGGCGGCCCACGCGCTGGTGCTCAGGCAAAACAGGAAGAGGGCGGACAGTAAGCGTTGCATGCAAACGATCAAAAGGTGGATCGCTCTATCTTGCCACTACTCGGATGCAAGCGTCGGTTTTGCCGCGCTTACCTCTAAAAATGATCTGACTTCGCCAGGCATTTTTAGCACGAGCAGTTCCAAACAAAAGTAGGTTTTTACTTTTGTTTGATCGTTACAACTCGCCGTCTTCGGCCACAACCAGGGCAGGCGGGGTCATCAAGTGGCCCAGCTTGGCCTGCTTGGTATCGAGGTAGTCGGTATTGAAGGCATTCCGGTTGACCAGCAGCGGCACCCGTTCGGTGACGCTGATGCCCAGGCGCGTCATGGCGTCGATCTTGCGCGGGTTGTTGGTCATCAGGCGCAACTGGTCGACGCCGAACTGCGCCAGCATCGGTTTGCACAGTTCATAGTTGCGCGCGTCGGCGTGGAAGCCCAGCTGCAAATTGGCTTCGACGGTGTCGGCGCCGGCTTCCTGCAAACGGTAGGCGCGCATTTTATTGACCAGGCCAATGCCGCGCCCTTCCTGGCGCAGGTAGAGCAGCACGCCGCGGCCTTCGGTGGCGATGCGTTTCAAGGCGCCTTCGAGCTGCGCGCCGCAATCGCAGCGCTGCGAAAACAGCACATCGCCGGTCAGGCATTCCGAGTGCACGCGCGCCAGTACTGGTTCACCGTCGCCAATGTCGCCCAATACCATCGCCAGGTGTTCCTTGCCGGTCGCGTGCTCGACAAAGGCGTGCAAGGTGAACTGCGCCCACGGCGTGGGCAGGGCGCACGAGGTGACGTAGTCAACCAGTTGATCGATCGGATTGGTGGCGGTGACAGATGTTGGTGTAGCGGGCATGACGGTGTTCTCGGTATGTTTACTAGGCTCAAGTGTAAACGAATTCGACCTGCCCCGTGCCAGTCGGGGCAGGTCGGCGCCTGACCAGGCGCTTATCAGGCCGGCAGATCGAAGACCAGCACTTCGGCGGCCTCGGCGCCATTGAGCGTGATCGCCGTTTCACCGCGCAGCTTCAAGGCGTCGCCGCCGCCCAGCGCCTGTCCATTCACGGTCACCCGCCCGCGAATCACGTGCACGTAGCCAAGGCGACCCGGCGCCATTGCATGCGTCACGTTATCGGCGCCATTCAAAATGGTGGCGTAGATCGCTGCATCCTGGTGTATCAGCACCGAACCGTCACGACCGTCGTTTGACGCCACCACGCGCAGCTTGCCTTGCTTGTCCTCGGGCGCGAAGCGTTTTTCTTCGTAGCTCGGCGCGATGCCGGTCACATTCGGCTGGATCCAGATTTGCAGGAAGTGCACCTGCGCGCTGGTCGAACCGTTGAACTCGCTGTGCCGGACGCCGCTGCCCGCGCTCATGCGCTGGACGTCGCCGTAGTGCAGCACCGAACCGGTGCCCATGCTGTCCTTGTGTTCCAGCGCGCCGTCCAGCACGTACGAAATGATTTCCATGTCGCGGTGGCCGTGGGTGCCGAAACCCTGGCCTGCCGCCACGCGGTCTTCGTTGATCACCAGCAGCGGGCCGAAGCCGACATGTTCCGGATCGTGGTAGCTGCCGAACGAGAAGGTATGTTTCGATTGCAGCCAGCCATGGTTGGCATTGCCGCGATGTTCACTTTTACGAATTTCCAGCATGATAAAGCTCCATTTTCTGTGCGTGATATGCAATCATTTCGAAGCGGGGCTTGCATACTTCCCCTTGAATGAAATGGAGTATAGACGCGCCCAGCGGAATCTTAAAACGAGTTGTTTTCGCCCATATCATCGAAAAAATCGATCATGAAAATATCCCCTGCCGTACCGATCCTGCGCATCTTTGACGAAGCCAAAGCGCGTGAATTCTATGTCGACTTTTTGGGGTTCACCATCGACTGGGAACACCGCTTCGAGCCATCGCTGCCGCTGTACATGCAGATCCGGCGCGGCGAGCTGATGTTGCACCTGAGCGGGCATCACGGCGATGCCACCCCTGGTTCGGCGCTGTTCGTACGCATCGCCGGCATTGCCGAACTGCAGGCGGAACTGACTGCCAAACAATATGGCTACGCGCGCCCCGGCCTGGTCGAGCAGGACTGGGGCACGACGATGGAAGTGGCTGACCCGTTCGGTAACCGGCTGCGGTTTTGCCAGAACCAGGACTGAGCGCTCAGGCCGGCCAGCGCGACCGACTGGTGCGCAGCGGATCGAGCAGGCTGCGCAAATCGTTGTGGTCGAGCTCGTACATCAGGTTCAGCAACTGGCCCAGTTCGCCCTTGGGAAAGCCTTCGCGCGCGAACCAGCCGAGGTAGTGGCCGGGCAGGTCGGCTATTTTGCGGCCCTTGTATTTTCCGTAGGGCATATCGAGCGTGAGCAGGCGGGTAAGGTCTTCAGGTTTCATCGTGGCGCTACTTTAGCAAAAAGCGGAAGGGAGGTAGCATGGTGACATTGGAAAGCCTGAAATACGGAGTAACCATGCAAACCGAATTCGACCTTGACCGCTTCGTGACCGCGCAGGATCCTGTTTATCAAACGGTGCTCGAGGAATTGCGGCACGGCCGCAAACGCAGCCACTGGATGTGGTTCATTTTCCCGCAAATCGCCGGCCTCGGCCACAGCGAGATGGCGCAGCGCTACGCCATTGCGTCGGACGACGAAGCGGCCGCCTACCTGGCGCACCCGGTGCTGGGCGCGCGCCTGCGCGAGTGCGCGGGCCTGGTGGCCAAGCATGCCGACCTGCCGATCGGCGCGATTTTCCATGCGCCGGACGACCTCAAATTCCATTCGTCGATGACGCTTTTTGCCGATGTCGCGCCGGACGAAGCGGTGTTCCAGGCCTGCCTCGACAGCTTTTTTGAGGGCCTGTCGGACAGCGCCACGCTTGCGAAGATCTAGCGTAATCCGACAAAATAATCTTGTTGCGTATAATTGAAGGATTGCTTACCCGATTTGTGTCGATTTCCAGGCGCGTAAGCAGTCGCCAGCCCACCCAACAATAGAAAATCATTATTTATGGCTTCATCCTCCGACAATATCAGCATGGCGGTGTTTTGCGACTTTGAAAACGTCGCACTCGGCGTGCGTGACGCCAACTACGAAAAGTTCGATATCCAGCCGGTCCTCGAGCGCCTGCTGCTCAAGGGCAGCATCGTCGTCAAGAAAGCGTACTGCGACTGGGAGCGTTACAAAGGCTTCAAGGCCGCGATGCACGAATCGAATTTCGAACTGATCGAAATCCCGCACGTGCGCCAGTCCGGCAAGAACTCTGCCGACATCCGCCTGGTCGTCGATGCACTCGATCTGTGCTACACGAAATCGCACGTGAACACCTTCGTTATCATCTCCGGCGACTCCGACTTCTCGCCGCTGGTGTCAAAACTGCGCGAAAACAACAAGCATGTAATCGCCGTGGGCGTGAAGCAATCGACCTCCGACCTGCTGGTTGCCAACTGCGACGAATTCATTTTTTACGACGACCTGGTGCGTGAAGTAAAACGCACGGCGGCCAAGCGCGAAGAGCGCAAGGTGCGTCCGGCCGCCGAAAAGCGTCCGCAGTCGGACGAATCGAACCGCCGCAAGGAAGAGCTCGATACACGCAAGGCACTCGCCGTCGAGATGGTCGTCGAGACCTTCGATGCACTGGTGGCCGAGCGCGGCGACAGTGGCAAAATCTGGGCCTCGCTGCTGAAGGACACCTTGAAACGCCGCCGTCCCGATTTCAACGAAAGCTATTTCGGCTTTTCGACCTTCGGCAAATTGCTGGAAGAAGCGCAAAGCCGCGGCTTGCTGGAATTTGGCCGCGATGAAAAATCGGGCGCGTATGTGTACCGCAGCCAGAACGCAGCGCCGGTCGCCGCGCTGGACGCCGTGGACGCAGTCGATAGCGGCGCGGATGAGCAGGTCGACTCTGTTGATGAGCAGGGCAATGAGCAAGCCATCGAGCAGCCAGCCGAGCAGGCCGCCGCGCCGGCGCGCATGAACCGTCCGGCGCAGCAGGAGCGTCCACGCAGCCGCACCAGCTTCCGCACGCCCATCGTCGCCTCCGCCGAAGCGGAAGACGAGGCCGACGAAGAAGAGGCGCCGCAAGTGCAGCCGCAGCAGCAAAATCCGCGTGGCCGCAACCGCGGCCGTGATCGTGACCGCGAGCGCCAGCCCGTTGTGGCGCAGGATGCCGATGCGGATGCGGATGCCGATCAAGCCCAGCCGCAGCCGCAGCCGCAGCAGCAAGAACCGCGTGGCCGCAACCGCAACAACCGCAATGGCCAGGCGGCCGCCGATGGCCAGCCGAAACAGGGTCAAGCGAAGCAGGAAGGTCGTGGCCGTGGTCGCAACCGTGACCGCTTGCCGGCCGACGCGCAGCCGAACCGCGAACGCGTGCCGTCGGAAGCGCAGCCAAAGTCGCACGAAAATGCCCTGCCGCCAGAGCTGCGCGGCCGTGGCCGTGGTCGCAATGGTGGTGGTGCACGCAACCAGAACGGCAAGACCTATCCGGAATTTTCCGATGAGCTGGCTTTCCACAAGCAGCAACAGGCACTCGAAGCGGCTGCCGCTGCTGCCGGCCACGTTGAAGAGATCGTGTCTGCACCTGCACCTGCACCTGCACCGGCCCCAGCGCCGGTTGCCGTAACGGTGGCAGAGGCCCCGGCGGCGCCAGCGATCGTCGTTGACGCCAAGCCAGCCGCCAGCGAACGTCGCCGCGCACCGCGCAAGACGGCGGCCCAGAAGGCTGCCGAAGTGGCTGCCACGGCACCGACTGCCGAAGACATTGCGACCGCCCAGCCAGCCACCATGGATGCCGTGTCGGAAGTGGCAGTCGTTGCCAAGCCAGCGCGCAAAGCGGCGGCCCGCAAGCCGGTGGCGAAACCAGTTGCCCTGGCGCCTGCAGCCGAAGCTGCAATCGTCGAAGCGCCTGTGGCAGTCAAGCCAGCAGCCAAACCGCGCCGTCCGGCCAAGCCGAAAGCCGGGCAGGCGTAATCGCTGCGCTGGTGCTGTAAAACCGCCCGCGCAAGCTTTCCGGCTGGCGCGGGTCTGACCTGGTAACACTGGTTCAGGAGTAAGCCATGCGTGCTTTGCTTGCGTCGTGTTTGCTGCTTGTCTGTACTGCCCACGCGGCGCCCGAGGCGCCGCGTGCCGGGCATCCCCTGCTCGGTATCTGGCAACTCCGCGTTCCCCATTCCACCTGCACTGAAATCTACCGCTTCCGCGCCGACGGCACCTCGCTCGTCATCAGCCGTCTCGAAGTCTCCGAAAGTGAATACCGCGTGCCGGCGCAGCCGGATGCCAAGGGCTTTTATGTGTTTGACGACCGGGTCGTGAAAAACAATGGCAAGGTTGACTGCTCGGGCGGGACGGTCGAGGTCGGGGCGGCGGTGCGCAATTATTTGCGCTTCCATCCGTCGGGGAATATGTTTTTGATGTGTTTGCAGGAATCGATGGGGAGCTGTATCGGGCCATTCCGCAGGGTGGTGGGGGCGGGGGCGTGAGCCGGTGGTGTATATTGCTGGGCGAATCATCACCCCCGAATACTTCATGTCTCCTGTACTGCTTTTCTGCATCCTCATCGGCTATTTCGCCTTGCTCCTCGGCGTCGCCTGGGCCACCTCCCGCAACGCCACCAACGACAGTTTTTTCATCGGCAATAAAAGTTCGAACTGGATGCTGGTCGCCTTCGGCATGGTCGGCACGACCCTGTCCGGCGCCACCTTCATCAGCGTGCCCGGCGCGGTCGGACGCGACGGCTTTGGCTATGGCCAGATCCTGCTCGGGTATGTGGTCGGCTACATTGCCGTCGCCTACATTCTGCTGCCGCTGTACTACCGGCTCCAGCTGACGTCGATCTACACTTACCTCGAAGTGCGCCTCGGCAAGCGCGCCTACCAGAGCGGCGCCGGCTTCTTTATCCTGTCGCGCCTGGTCGGCTCGACCGCGCGCCTGTACCTGGTCGTAAACATTCTGCAAGCGATCATCCTCGACAGACTGGGTGTGCCGTTCTGGCTGACCACCGTCGTCATCCTCGGCATGATCCTGCTCTACACCTACCAGGGCGGCGTGAAAACCATCGTCTGGACCGATACGCTGCAAACCAGCTGCATGCTGTTCGGCCTGTTCGCCTGCATCGGCTTCCTGTTGAGCGAACTGAACCTGTCGCTGGGCGAGAGTCTGGCGCAGATGCAGGCGCAAGGCCTGGCGCGCATCTTCACCACCGACTTCGACAGCCCCAATTTCTTCTGGAAGCAATTCATCGCCGGCATCTTCATCGTGATGACCATGACCGGCATGGACCAGGAAATGATGCAGAAAACGATCTCCGTGAAAACCCTGCGCGACTCACAAAAGAATTTGCTCAGCCTGACGCTGGTGCTGGTCATCGTGCTGTCCGCCTTCATGTTCCTGGGCGGCTTGCTGTACCTGTACGCGCCGCTGGCCGGCGTGACTGCCACCGGCGACAAGATTTTCTCCACGGTCGTGATGGGCCACCTGCCAGCTGCGGTGCAGATCATTTTCCTGATCGCCTTGATTTCCGCGCTGTTCCCCAGCGCCGACGGTGCCATCACTGCGCTGACGTCGACCTTCTGCATCGATTTGCTGGGCATCCAGCGCCGCACCGACCTGTCCGAACAAGGCAAAATCAAGTTGCGCCGCCGCGTGCACCTGGGCTTCGCCGCGCTGTTCCTGGTGCTGGTGATGCTGTTCAAACTTGCCGACAGCCCGAGCATGATCGTGGTGATCCTGAAACTGGCCAGCTACACCTATGGGCCATTGCTGGGCCTGTTTGGGTTCGGCATGCTGACCAGCCGCACCCTGAACGACAGGCTGGTGCCATTTGTGACTATCGGCGCGCCGATCTTGTGTGCCATCATTGAGTTTAATCAAGCGCACCTGTTGGGAAGTTACCGACTGGGGCTTGAACTGTTGATGGTGAACGGTATTCTTGTGTTCGCCGGACTGTTTTTAATTTCCAAGCAGAAAATCTCTCTCCCTTACGCCACCACCCGGAGTCCTGATGTCCTTTAAACCTTTTTCCGCAATCGGCCGTGGTTTTGGCATGTTCTGGCGGGCGCTCGACGCGACCCGGCGCACCATTTTCAATGTCATTTTCCTCGCGATCGTCGTGGCGATCCTGGTCGGCATGTTCAGCGGCGGCGTGAAACCGCTGTCGGATAAAACCGCGCTGGTGCTCGAGCTGAAAGGCGAGATGGTCGAGCAAAGCAGCGCCTCGGTGCAGGAAACATTGATGTCCGGCATCGGCGCCGGCGAGACCCGCCGCACCATCCAGCTGCGCGACGTGCTGACCGTGCTCGACGCCGCCAGCAAGGACAGCAACATCAGCACCGTGGTCTTGCTGCTCGACGAATTCAGTGTGTCCGGCATGGCCAATCTGCACGAAATGGGCGCCGCGCTCGAGCGTGTCAAAGCCGCCGGCAAAAAGGTCGTCGCCTGGGGTGGCAGCTATGACCAGAAGAATTACCTGATCGCCACCCACGCCAATGAAATCTACGTGCACCCGATGGGCATGGTCATGCTCGAAGGTTTCGGTCGCCACCGCAATTACTACCGCGATGCGCTCGACAAGCTGGGCGTGACGGTCAACCTGATCAAGGTCGGCACCTATAAAAGTTTTGCCGAGCCGTACATCAACAACGGCCCGTCGCCTGCCGCCGCCGAAGCCGATGCCTTCCTGTACAACGCGTTGTGGGCCAATTACACGGCGGAAGTGGAAAAGTTCCGCAAACTGCCCGCCGGCACCATCGACCAGAGCATCGCGAAGCTGCCTGAAACCATGGCGGCCGCCAACGGCAACGCCGCCCAGGTGGCACTCGACACCAAGCTGGTCGACGGTATCAAGACCCGCGACGAAGTGCGCGACCTGCTGATGAAACGGGGCGCGCGCGACCAGTCCATCAAAAGCTTCCGCCAGGTTTCGTTCAACGATTACCTGCTGCGCCACCCGCAAAAAATGTTCGGTGACGCAGTCGGCGTGATCGTGGCCGAAGGCAGCATCAGCGATGGTAGCGCCGGCCCGGGTTCGATCGGTGGCGTTTCCACCGCCAACCTGATCCGCCGCGCACGCGAAGACGAGCAGATCAAGGCACTGGTGCTGCGCGTCGATTCGCCGGGCGGCAGCGCCTACGGTTCCGAACTGATCCGGCGCGAGCTGGAACTGACGCGCGCCGCCGGCAAACCGGTGGTGGTGTCGATGGGCGGCGTGGCAGCGTCCGGCGGCTACTGGATTTCGATGGCATCCGACGAAGTCATCGCCGACCCGTCCACTGTCACCGGTTCGATCGGCGTGTTCGCCATTTTGCCGACCGCCGAAAAAGTGGCCGACAAGCTGGGCATCCACACGGTGGGCACCACCACCACCTGGCTGGCCGACGCCTACAATCCGCTGCGCCCGCTCGACCCGCGCTTCGGCCAGCTGATCCAGAGCAGCATCAACCACGTCTACAGCGAGTTCACCACCAAGGCCGCGGCTGCGCGCAAGATGCCGGTGGCCGCCATCGACGCCGTGGGACAGGGTCGCGTCTGGACCGGCGCCCAGGCCAAGGAACGCGGCCTGGTCGACCGCCTGGGTAGCTACACCGATGCACTGGCCTCGGCCGCTGCGCGCGGCAAGCTTGGCAAGGACTACCGCGTGACCTATATCGAGCGCCAGGGCAATCCGTTCGAACGGCTGCTGCAATCGTTCGGCGTGTCGGCTGCCACCGCCATTAATATCCAGGTGAAACTGGGCGTGCTGGACGGTTTGCCAACCGGCGCGGCCACCACCGTGGCCAGGGACATGGCGTTTTTGTCGAACATCGCGGATGGCAAAAAACCGTTCGCGGCGGTCACGCATTGCATGTGCGAACTGCCGTAATGACAAAGTTGTAGCGAGTATGTAACGCCATGTACAGGCGGGTTTGATCGTATGGTCTGGCAGGAAGCGGGCGCGAAGCAGTTTTCGCGCCCGTTTTTCATTTCAGATGCCCGGTTCACGTCCGAATTTGTGTACGTTGTGAAACATATTGCAAGCGTCCCCCGTGCTAAAGTCACGCCGATAATTAATCGCGCGCGCACCGCCACAAGGACAAGCATGGATTCGACTTTACTCTCGCCAAAAATCACCCCGCCACCAGCGCCGCTTAAAAAAAGCAAGCGCTCGAAGGTCATCGGCGGCGTGATTGCCATGGCGGCCATGGCGGGACTGGGCTACCTGGCCTGGCACCTGACGCACCAGGCGCCTGCTGGCGGGCCGGGCGCACAACAGGGGCCCGGCGGCGGGCGCGGCGGTCCTGGTGGCGGCCGTGGCGGCCCGGCCACCACGGTGGGCGTGGCGACCGCCACCGAGGCCGATATTCCGGTCGTGATCGATGCGCTCGGCACCGTGACGGCGGCAGCTACCGCGACGGTGCGCGCGCAGGTCTCTGGCGTGCTGCAAAAGATCCATTTCAGCGAGGGACAGCTGGTGAAAGCGGGCCAGCTGCTGGCCACGATCGATGCGCGTCCGTTCGAGATGGCGCTGCTGCAGGCGCAGGGCACGCGCCAGCGCGATGAAGCCCAGGTGGAAAGCGCGCGCGTGATGCTGACCCGCTACCAGACCTTGCTGACCCAGGATTCGATTGCGCGCCAGGACGTCGACACCCAGGCCGCACTGGTGAAGCAGCTCGAAGGCACGATCATGACCGACCGCGCGGCCGAAGGTGTGGCGAAGATTAACCTCGGCTACACGCAAGTGAAGGCGCCGATCTCGGGCCGCGTGGGTTTGCGCACAGTGGATATCGGCAACCTGGTCGCCAGTGGCGACGCCACCGGCATCGCCGTGATCACCCAGCTGGCGCCGATCGACGTCGAATTCGCCGTGCCGCAGGACCGGGTCCCGGAACTGCAGGCCCGCATCGGCGTAAAAGAAAGCAGCAACGACGACTTCCTGCCGGCCATCGCGCTGGACCGCACCCGCACTGACAAGCTGGCCGCCGGCCGCTTCCAGGCGCTGGACAACCAGGTCGACGTGCAGACCGGTACCGTGCGTGCCAAGGCGCGCTTTGCCAACAACGACGGCAAGCTGTTCCCGAGCCAGTTCGTCAACCTGCGCCTGGAAGTACGCACGATCAAGAACGCGGTGATGGTGCCGGTGACGGCGCTGCGCCATGGCACCGCGGGCGATTTCGTCTACGTCCTGAAGTCCGATAAAACCGTTTCGACGCGGGTCGTCACGCGCGGCCAGGCCACGGTCGACAAGATCCAGATCGTCAGCGGCCTGAAAGTGGGCGAGCAGGTCATCACCGAAGGCGCCGACCGCCTCAAGGATGGCGCCAAGGTGACCTTGCCGGGCGACCGTCCGGCAGCAGCCGGCGCCAAGGGCGAACGCGGCGGCCGCAAGCAGCGTGAAGCCGGCGCTGCCGCACCGGCCGCACCAGCGGCCGCCCCGGCGCGCTAAGGGACTGCTTACCGATGAGTCCTTCAGCACCCTTTATCAAACGGCCGGTTGCCACCGCATTGCTGATGCTGGCGATCGTGCTGGCCGGCCTGGTCGGCTACAAATTCCTGCCGCTGTCGGCGCTGCCGCAAGTCGATTTTCCGACCATCCAGGTGCAGACGCTGTACCCGGGCGGCAGCCCCGAAGTGATGGCGCGCACCGTCACGGCGCCGCTGGAACGTAATTTCGGCCAGATGGCAGGTCTGTCGCGCATGAGTTCGACCAGCGCCGCGGGCGTGTCGATCATCACGCTCCAGTTCGCCCTGGGCCAGACGCTCGACGTGGCCGAGCAGGAAGTGCAGGCGGCGATTAACGCCGGCAGTTCCCTGTTGCCGACCGACTTGCCGGCGCCGCCGGTGTATGCGAAGGTCAACCCGGCCGATGCGCCGGTGCTGACGCTGGCGATCACCTCCGACACGATGCCATTGACTGAGGTCCAAAATCTGGTCAACACCCGCCTGGCGCTCAAAATCAGCCAGGTCAGTGGCGTGGGTCTGGTCTCGCTGTCGGGCGGCCAGCGTCCGGCCGTGCGCATCCAGGCCGATACGCAGGCGCTCGCGTCCTACGGCCTGGGACTCGATAACCTGCGCACCGCGATCACCGGCGCCAACGCGAACAGCGCCAAGGGTAGTTTCGACGGCCCGACGCGCTCGTACACCATCAACGCCAACGACCAGCTGATCACGACGCCGGATTATAAAAATTTGATCGTCGCCTACGCCAACGGCGCGCCGGTGCGCCTGTCCGACGTGGCGACGGTGGTCGACAGCGCTGAAAACGTCAAGCTGGGCGCCTGGTCCAGCATGAAGCCGGCCATCATTTTGAACGTGCAGCGCCAGCCGGGCGCGAACGTGATCGGCACCGTCGACGCCATCAAGGCGCGCCTCCCTGAGCTGCAGGCCAGTTTGCCGGGCGCGCTGCACCTGGACGTGCTGACCGACCGCACCACGGGTATTCGCGCCTCGGTCGAACACGTGCAGATCGAGCTGGTGCTGTCGGTGGTGCTGGTGGTGCTGGTGATCTTCTGTTTCCTGCACAGCATGCGCGCGACCGTGATCGCCAGCCTGTCGGTGCCGATCTCGCTGATCGGCACGTTTGGTGCGATGTACATGCTGGGCTACAGCCTGAACAACCTGTCGCTGATGGCGCTGACGATTGCCACCGGCTTCGTGGTCGACGATGCGATCGTCATGATCGAGAACATCGCGCGCTATATCGAAGAAGGCGAAACGCCGATGGCGGCCGCACTGAAGGGCGCCAAGCAGATCGGTTTTACCATCATCTCGCTGACCGTGTCGCTGATTGCCGTGCTGATCCCGCTGCTGTTCATGGGCGACGTGGTGGGCCGCCTGTTCCGCGAATTTGCGGTCACGCTTTCCATCACGATTCTGATCTCGGCCGTGGTGTCGCTGACGCTGGTGCCGATGATGTCGGCACGCTGGCTGAAACCCGAGTCCGAACAGAAGAAGTCGAAATTTGCCGAGAAGACCCAGGCGTTCTTCGACCGCGTGGTGCACCGGTATGATGGTGCGCTGACTTGGGTGCTGGCGCGCCAGGGCCTGACCCTGCTCGTCGCGCTGGCCACGATGGTGCTCACCGTGATCCTGTACCTGGTTATTCCAAAAGGCTTGTTCCCGACCCAGGACACGGGCCAGTTGCAGGCGCGCGTGGAAGCGCGCCAGGCGATTTCGTACGACAGGATGGCCGAGCTCCAGCAGCGCGCCGCGCGTGAAATTTTGCAGGATCCCGCCGTGCTGTCGCTCAGTTCAAACGTCGGCGTCGACGGCGCCAACAATGCGATGCTGCACACCGGCACCATGCTGATCAACCTGAAACCCGAGCGTTCGGGCAACCAGAACGACATCATGGTGCGCCTGAAGGAACGGGTGGCGCAGGTGGCCGGGTTGACGCTGTACCTGCAGCCGACCCAGGATCTGACCATCGATGCCGAAACCGGGCCAACCCAGTACCGCGTCTCGCTCGAAGGCGCCGACACCGCCACCGTCACCACGTGGGCGAATAAACTGGTGGCGCGCATGGCGCAGAAGGATCAGCTTAAAAACGTTGTGACCGACGCCGGCGCCACCGGCGCCGCCGCGTACGTGACGATCGACCGCGACACCGCGTCGCGTCTGTCGATCACAGCCGCGTCGATCGACGACGCCCTCTACAGCGCCTACGGCCAGCGCATCGTCTCGACCATTTTCACGGAGACCAACCAGTACCGCGTGATTCTCGAAGCGCAGCGTGATGCCGACATGTCGGTGGCGCGCCTGGGCGACCTGCAACTGAAGACAGGTTCCGGCAAGGCGACCCCGTTATCAAGCGTGGCCACCATCACCGAAAAACCGGCGCCGCTGCAGATCACCCACGTGGCGCAGTACCCGGCCACCACGATCGGCTTCGACACCAGCGACGGCACCTCGCTGGGGCAGGCGGTCGACGCGGTGCGCGCGGCGGCGAAAGACATCGCCTTGCCGCCGGCGGTGACGATGACTTTCCTGGGCGCCTCGGGCGCGTATGAAAATTCGCTGTCGAACCAGCTCTGGCTGATTCTGGCTGCGGTGGTCTGTGTCTACATCGTGCTGGGCGTGCTGTACGAGAGCTACATCCACCCGCTGACCATTTTGTCGACCTTGCCGTCGGCCGGCGTCGGCGCGCTGCTGGCGCTGCTAATCAGCGGCCAGGGGCTGGGCGTGATCGGCATCATCGGCATCATCCTCCTGATCGGCATCGTCAAGAAGAACGCCATCATGATGATCGACTTCGCCATCGAGGCCGAGCGCGAACAGGGCAAGGCGCCGCAAGAAGCCATTCACCAGGCCGCGCTGCTGCGCTTTCGCCCGATCATGATGACGACGCTGGCCGCGTTGTTCGCAGCCGTGCCGCTGATGCTCGGCTGGGGCGACGGCGCTGAACTGCGCCGGCCGCTCGGACTTGCCATTTTTGGTGGCCTGATTGTCAGCCAGATCCTGACGCTGTTCACCACGCCGGTGATTTACCTGGCGTTCGACCGCCTGGCGCAGCGCTGGGGCGACCGCGAAGCGATCGACAAAGCCGGGGCGAACGCATGAATTTGTCCGGCCCCTTCGTCAAGCGCCCGATTGCCACCGTCCTCCTGACGGTCGGGATCGCGCTGGCCGGCATCGGCGCGTTTTTTGTGCTGCCGGTGTCGCCGCTGCCGCAGGTCGATTACCCGACCATCTCGGTCAGTGCATCGCTGCCGGGCGCCAGCCCTGAAACGATGGCCACCAGCGTGGCCACGCCGCTGGAACGGCGCCTTGGCGTGATCGCCGGCGTGAACGAGATGACCTCGTCGAGCGGCACCGGCTCGGCGCGCATCAACCTGCAATTCGAACTGACCCGCAAGATCGATTCGGCCGCGCGCGAAGTGCAGGCCGCGATCAACGCCGCGCGCGTCGACCTGCCGTCCACACTGCGCAGCAACCCGACCTACCGCAAGGCCAATCCATCCGACGCGCCCGTGATCATCCTGGCGCTGACCTCGAAAACCCGCACGCCGGGCCAGATCTACGACACCGTCTCGAACCTGGTGCAGCAAAAGATGGCCCAGGTCAAAGGTGTGGGCGACGTTGAAATCGGCGGCGGCTCGCTGCCGGCCGTGCGCGTCGATCTGCTGCCGTACGCACTGAATAAATACGGCGTCTCTGCTGAAGACGTGCGCGCCGCGATCCAGGCGACCAACGCCAACCGCCCCAAGGGCGCGATCGAAGGCAATGGCCAGCGCCTGCAGATTTATTCGGAGCCGGCCGGCTCGAGCGGCGGGCGCCAGGCGTCCGACTACGCGACCCTGGTGGTGGCGTGGCGCAACGGCGCCGCCGTGCGCCTGCAGGATGTGGCGGAAGTCACCAACAGCGTCGAGAATATCAACACGCTGGGCCTGTTCAATGGCGAACCGGCCATCATCGTGCTGCTCACGCGCCAGCCAGGCGCCAACATTATCGAAACGGTCGACGGCGTGCGTGCGCTGCTGCCGACGCTGCAGGCGCAGCTGCCGCCCGACATCCGCCTGCAGGTGGCGTCCGACAGCACCAATTCGATCCGCTCGTCGCTGCACGAAATCGAGCTGACCCTGCTCATCTCGATCATCCTGGTGGTGCTGGTGGTGTCGGTCTTCCTGAGAAATCTGCGCGCCACCATCATTCCCGCGGTCGCCACGATTGTCTCGCTGCTGGGCACCTTCGGCGTGATGTACATGCTGGGCTTCAGCCTGAACAACCTGTCGCTGATGGCCATCACGGTGGCGACCGGCTTCGTCGTCGACGACGCCATCGTGGTGCTGGAAAATACCACGCGCCATATCGAAGAGGGCGTGGACCGCATGACGGCGGCGCTGCAAGGCGCGAAAGAAGTCGGTTTTACGGTTCTGTCGATCAGCCTGTCGCTGGTGGCGGTGTTCATTCCGCTGCTGTTCATGGGCGGCCAGGTGGGACGCCTGTTCCGCGAATTTGCCGTGACGCTGTCGGCCGCGGTGCTGATCTCGCTGGTCATTTCGCTGACCACCACGCCGATGATGTGCGCGTGGCTCTTGAAACCGCACGACAGGAACAAAAAGGAAGGGCGCCTGGCGCAATGGGCTGAACGCGGTTTCGACAAACTGCTCAAGGGTTACGAGCACGCGCTTGACTGGGCGCTCGGCAGCTTGTGGCTGGTGGTGGGTATCCTGGTGTTCGTGATCGGCCTGAACGTGTACCTGTTCGCAGCCGCGCCGAAAGGCTTCTTTCCTCAGCAGGACACCGGCCAGATCCAGGGCGGCATCCGCGCCGACCAGTCGATCTCGTTCCAGGCCATGCAGCAGAAGCTGCGTCAGCTGGTGAACATCATCAAGAGCGACCCGGCGGTGGACACGGTGGTCGGCTTCACCGGCGGCGGTCGCGCCGGCGGCGGCTTCATGTTCATCAATCTGAAACCGGTGGCGCAACGCGCCAAGGGCGAATCGGGACAGGCCGTGATCGCGCGCCTGCGCCCGAAACTGGCGCGCATCACCGGCGTGTCGATGTTCCTCAATCCGGTGCAGGATTTGCGCATGGGTGGCCGCTCGGCCAATTCGACCTACCAGTACACACTCAAAAGCGACAACAGCGCCGACCTGAAACTGTGGGCCGGCAAGCTGGCCGAGGCAATGAAAGCGCAGCCGGGATTGACCGACGTCGATACCGACCAGGCCGAAAATGGCGTGGAGACCTTCGTCACGATCGACAAAGACACGATCGCGCGGCTCGGCATCAAGACGGCCGACGTCAACAATGCGCTGTACAACGCGTTCGGCCAGCGCCAGGTGGCGAATATCTACGATGAGCTGAACCAGTACCACGTCATCATGGGCGTGGCGCCGCGCTACGCCCAGACGCCGGAAGCGCTGAAGGATGTCTATGTGCCGGCCAAAGGGGCGGCCAGCGTGGTGGCGGGCACCACGGCCAGTGCCGTGGCGACGACCGCCACGACAGCCAGTGCCACCACCACCACCGCGACCAACATCACCGCCGCGCGCGACCCGTCGAGCGGGTCGGCGATTGCGTCGTCGGTGACGCGGATGGTGCCACTGTCGGCCATGTCGACGTTCGCCGAAAGCGCGACCGCCACCTCGATCAACCACCAGGACGGCGAACTGGCCACCACCATTGCCTACAACCTGGCGCCGGGCACGAGTCTGTCGCAGAGCCAGGCGGCGGTGGCGCAGGCGGAAGCGGACATCGGCATGCCAAACAATGTGCGCGGCAGCTTTGCGGGCACGGCGAAGGCGTCGCAGGATTCGAACAAGGAGCAGCCGCTGCTGATTTTGGCCGCCGTCGTCGTCATCTACATCGTGCTGGGGATTTTGTACGAAAGCCTGATCCACCCGATCACGGTGCTCTCGACCTTGCCGTCGGCTGGCGTGGGCGCGGTGCTGGCGCTGCTGCTCTTTAAAATGGAGTTTACGGTGATCGCGCTGATCGGCGTGTTCCTGCTGATCGGGATCGTCAAGAAGAACGCGATTCTGATCATCGACTTTGCGCTGGAAGCGGAGCGCTCGCGCGGCATCACGGCGCTGGAAGCTGTGCGTGAAGCCTGCATGCTGCGCTTCCGGCCGATCCTGATGACGACGCTGGCCGCCGCGCTGGGCGCCTTGCCGCTGGCGGTCGGCTTCGGCGAAGGCTCGGAATTGCGCCAGCCGCTGGGCATCGCCATCATCGGCGGACTGATCGCCAGCCAGATACTGACCCTGCTCACCACGCCGGTGGTGTATGTGCTGATGGACCGCCTGCGCACGCATGGTCCGGGCGAACACGATCTGAGCCGCCAGCCGGACCCCGTGCCGGTCGCGGCGCATACCTGAAACCAGACTAGATTGATACCGAACTTATGCACATGATGCCGCTCTCCCGCCTGTCGTTATCGCCAGTCTACCTGGCCGTCCTGGCTGCCCTGGCGTTCAGCGTCGCCGGCTGCGCCGTCGGCCCGAAATATGCAGTCCCGACCAGCGCCGATTCGCCTGTCTACAAGGAAGCAGAAGGCTTTGTCGTGGCTGCGCCGGCCGACACGCTCGAGAAGGGACCGTGGTGGCAGCTGTTCGGCGACGCGACCTTGAACCAGCTGGCCGAAAGTGTCGAGGTGTCGAACCAGAACATCGCGGTTGCCGTGGCCAACTACACCCAGGCGCGCGCGCTGGTGGCGCAGCAACGCGCCTCGCTGTTCCCGACCGTGAACCTGACCGGCAGCGCCGACAGGAGCGGCAGCCGCAGCGAGAACGGCAGTGGCAGTGGCAATGCGGCCAATGCCTACCGGCTGAACATCGGCAGCAGCTGGGAGCCGGATATCTGGGGCCGCCTGCGCGCCGGCGTGACCGGCGCCCAGGCCAGCGCCGCCGCCAGCCTGGCCGACCTGGCGGCAGCGCGCCTGTCGATCCAGGGGGAACTGGCCGCCAACTATTTTTCGCTGCGTGAACTCGACGCCGAGCGCGCCCTGCTGGCCACCACGATAGCCGGCTACGAACGGGTGCGCCTGATCACCAGCAACCGTTTCGAAGCAGGCATCGCCGCCCGCTCCGACGTGCTGCAAGCCGAGACCACGCTGGCCAGCGCGAAGAACGACGACCTGGGCCTGGCCCTGCAGCGCGCCCAGCTTGAACACGCGATTGCGGTCCTGGTCGGCAAGGCGCCGTCGACCTTCGCGCTGGCTGTCGCGCCATGGACGCAGACCGTGCCAGAGGTACCGACCGGGGTCCCGTCGACCCTGCTGCAGCGCCGTCCCGACATCGCCGCCGCTGAACGGCGCGTGGCCCAGGCCAACGAACAAATCGGTATCGCGCGCTCGGCCTACTATCCGGACATCGGCCTGTCGGCCTCATACGGTACCGGCGGCACGGCGGTAGGCGACCTGTTCAAGGCATCGACGGCGGCGTGGTCGTTCGGGCTGTCGGCGGCGCAGACCATCTTCAATGCCGGCGCCACGCGCGCTGCCGTCGAAGGCGCCGAGGCATCGCAACAGGCGGCCGTGGCGCAGTATCGCCAGACGGTGCTGACCGCGTTTGCCGACGTCGAAAACCAGCTGGCCGCCACGCGCGTGCTGGTGCAACAGCAGGTGTTGCGCAAGCAGGCGTCGGATGCGGCCGACCAGGTCGAAGCGCAGTTCCTGAACCGCTACAAGGCGGGGCAGGTGAGCTACACCGAAGTGGTGCAGGCGCAGGCGACCGCCTTGTCGGCACGCCGCTCGCTGGTGCAGGTGCAGGCCGACCGGCAGGCCACGGCAGTGGCGCTGATCCAGTCGCTCGGCGGCGGGTGGCATAGTCAGTAAGCTGGCCCGGCTGGCGCGCTTCACCGGTTCAGCAACAAGTCCTGCCGCTTCCCTGGTTTTTCTCCCGCCTTGCGAATGAAGCGCGCATGCTCGTGCCGTACTACCTCCACCACACCGTCGATGGTGCGGTGATCGGGCTGGCCCGACATCGCCTGCAGCAAGGTGGCACTTTTCAAATCCGACAACAGCGTCACCATGTTCAGCACCGCATGCCGGATATTGCCCAGCGTGGCCGCTGGATGCGTGAACACCAGCGCGGTACCGACCTGCCGGATGGAGGTTTGCGCCGCCAGCACCTGTTGCAGCCGTGCCGCCGCGCCGTACAGGCTGCCCGTGGGGTCGGAGCGTACCGGCGCATCGCGCTCGACCAGGTTGTTATACAGGTCAAACTTGTCGCGCCGCCAGCTTTGGCCGTCGCAGTGCATGCGGCCATTCAGGCCGGTGCAAGCGAGCGCCAGCACGCCGCGCGGCCCGACCAGCACATGTTCGAGCCGCCCGCCGCTGTTGCAGTGGCCGCAGATGAGGGTCCAGTTGTCGTCGAGCAGGGCGCCGAGGCGCGAAGCGAGCCGCTGCGCGCCGCTGTCGCCACGCCCGGACAATGAGGACCCAGGGCAGGGCGCGGGCTTGACGATACCGCGCAGCGCCTTGCGCCACCAGCCCGGTTCTTCCTTGCGGCCAGTATCGGTTTCCAGCAGCACGGTGTTCATGGCTACACCTCCGTCATCGCAGTGGTCAGTCCATGTCAGACCTTGCGAACAACGGGCGGTTCGGCGCGCAGTGCGCCGCGCTGTCACACCATGACGGCGCTCAAACGGAGGGTGTGGTGGCTGCGGGCGCCGCCGCGGCAAGCTCTGCGCGTTGCGCATATTTTTGCGCCAGTACCGCGCACACCATCAACTGGATCTGGTGAAACAGCATCAGCGGCAAAATGACCAGGCCGAGGGAGGTCGGCGCGAACAGCACCTTGGCCATCGGAATGCCGCTGGCCAGGCTTTTTTTCGAGCCGCAGAACACGATGGCAATTTGGTCCTCTTTGGAAAACCCGAGTTTGCGGCTGATGACCATTGCGATGCCGAGCGCCACGGCCAGCAGCAGGCAGCACACGCCGGTCAGCGCCAGCAGCGTGCCGGCCGACATGCTGTGCCACAGCCCCTCGGCCACCGACGCGCTGAACGCCGTGTACACCACCAGCAAAATGGAACCCTGGTCGACATACTTCAGCATGCCCTTGTTGCGGTCGATCCAGGCGCCGATCCACGGGCGCAGCAACTGGCCCGCAATGAATGGCAGCAGCAGTTGTTCGACGATGGACAGCACCGAATCGAGTGCCGAGTGTCCCGACGCGGCCGCGCCATGCAGCACCAGCGTGCCAACCAGCAGGGGCGTGAGGAAAATGCCGAGAAAATTCGAGGCGGTGGCGCTGCAGATGGCGGCCGGCACATTGCCGCGCGCCACAGCCGTGAACGCGATCGACGATTGCACGGTCGACGGCAGCACACTCAGGAACAGGATACCGAGGTACAGGTCGGGCGCCAGCACCAGCAGGGCCAGCGGCTTGATGGCCAGGCCCAGCAGTGGAAACATGACGTAAGTAAGGGCCAGCACCAGCAGGTGCAGGCGCCAGTGGGTCAGGCCGGCGAGCAGCGCTTCGCGCGACAGCTTGGCGCCGTGCAGGAAGAACAGCAAGCCGATGGCGAGTGCCGTGATGTCGCCGAACACGACTGCTGCCTGGCCGGTGACGGGCAACACGCTGGCCAGCGCCACCATGCACAGGATGGCGAAGGTAAATACATCCGGCATCAGGCGCCGCACGACAGGGGGCAGGGCAAACTTGGAAGGCATGGCGAGGGAGGGAAAGAGCAATCGCCTATTCTAGCTGCTGGGGGGCGCGGCTGTCCTGGACCGGTGCGTACGGGCTTTTGCCTGGCGCGTGCGAAAACCGTTTCCGCGCCTATGCAAGAGCGATATACTGCCGGCTTGCTGGTTTTAGCGTATTCACCGGGGTCCATTTTGTTTAAATATCTTGTTTTGCCTGCCGTCCTGCTGGGCGCCACCAGCGTTGTCAGTGCCGACGAAGGCCAGTGGCAGCCACACCAGTTGCCACAACTGAAATCCGAACTGAAACGGATCGGCATCACCATTCCGGCCGAAAAGCTGGCCGACCTGTCGAAGCATCCGATGAGCGCGATGGTGTCGCTGGGCGGCTGTTCGGCCTCGTTTGTCTCGCCCGATGGCCTGATCGTCACCAACCACCACTGCGGCTACGCGGCGATCCAGCGCAATTCGACCCCGGAACACAATTACATCGTGAATGGCTTCCTGGCGAAAAACCGCGCCGCTGAACTGCCGGGCGGCCCGAGCACGCTGGTGTACGTGACCGAAAAAGTCGAGAACGTCAGCGACCGCGTACTGAAAGGCTTGCCATCGACCTTGACCGGGCGCGAGCGCCACGAGCTGGTCGAAAGCCGCATCAAGGCGCTGGTCGCCGAATGCGAGAGCGACAAGGCGTATCGCTGCTCGGTGCCGGCGTTCCACCGCGGCCTCGAGTACTACCGCATCAAGCAACTGATGATCCGCGACGTGCGCCTGGTTTACGCGCCGTCCGACATGATCGGCAATTTCGGCGGCGACATCGACAACTACGAATGGCCGCGCCAGACCGGCGACTTCTCGTTCCTGCGCGCCTACGTCGGCAAGGATGGCCGCCCGGCCGACCCGTCGCCGGACAACGTGCCGTACAAATCGAAGGACTTCCTCGTTGTTTCGGCCGAAGGCCTGAAAAATGGCGACCCGATCCTGCTGGCCGGCTATCCGGGCCGCACCAGCCGCTACAAGCTGCCGTCCGAAATTCGCGCCGCGCGCGACACCGATTTTCCCTTGAAGGCGGCCGGCATCACGGCCGACCTGTCGGTCATTGCTGCCGCGACGATGGGTAATCCGAACTACAACGTGCGCTACGCCAGCGTGGCCAAGAGCCTGAACAACGTGCTGAAAAAGACGCAGGGCCTGATGGACGGCTTTGCGCGCAAGGACGTCGCTGCCATCAAGGATGCGCAGGACGCCGAATTCCGCGCCTGGTACCGGGGTGGCAACGGCAGCAGCGCCGCCAATTCTAAAACCTTGCTGACCGAGCTCGATGCGGTCATCGCTTCGGATATGGCCTTGTCACAGCAGGAGTTCGCGTACAACGAGGCCACCCACAGCGACCTGCTGAAAAGCGCGCGTACCCTGTATCGCCTGGCGCTGGAACGCCAGAAGCCGGATGCCCAGCGCGAAGGCGGCTACCAGGAACGCGACCTGTCATTCATCAAGGCGCGCCTGACCCGCCTGGAGCAATCGTTCGTGGCCAGCGTCGATGAAGCGCGCTGGTCGGCCGCGCTGCAGCGTTACAGCAAACTGAATGCAAAGAACCATCCGGCCGGCGTGGACGCGGCCTTGCCAGCGGCGGCGAATGTGGCGGCCATCTATAAAGCCAGTGAGCTGGGCGACACCGCCAGGCGCCTGGCCTGGATCGGCAAGGATGCAGACGCGTTCCGCAAATCGCAGGACGCTTTCATTGTGCTGGCCGTGCGCCTGCAGGATGCCGCGCTGGCGCTGGAAAACCAGCGCAAGGAAGTCGACGGCAACCTGGAACGCGTGATCCCGCAATACATGGCCGCGGTCATCGCGTGGAAGAAGTCGCAGGGCAAGCCGGTCTACCCGGACGCCAACTCGACGCTGCGCGTGACGTTCGGCACCGTGGCGCCGTATTCGCCGCGCGATGGCCTGGTCAAGGGACCGTTTTCGACAGTCGACGGCATCCTCGAAAAGGCCAGCAACAAGGAGCCGTTCACGGTGCCGGCGGCGTTGACGCAGGCGGTCAAAGAGAAGCGCTTCGGCGTGTTCAAGGATGCGGTGCTGGGAACGGTGCCGGTCAATTTCCTGTCCAGTGCCGATACCACCGGCGGCAACTCCGGGTCGGCGGTGATGAACAAGCGCGGCGAATTGATCGGCCTGAATTTCGATTCGACCTATGAATCGATTACCAAGGACTGGTATTTCGATACCGCCATCACGCGCGCGATTCACGTCGATATCCGCTACATGCTTTGGGTGATGAAGGAAGTCGATCACGCGGATAATCTGATCGCTGAGATGACGGTCAAGTATCCAAAGAAATAAGAGCAACACGTAAAAAAGCCGCGCACGTCGAAACGTCCGCGGCTTTTTTTATATCGTTTATACGCTTACGGCCGGGCGGCCGCTGGCGCCGTGTTGCCGATGTGCTTAGCCAGGAACGCTTCGAGTTTCTGGTAAAACGCAGTGCGGTTGGACGTGTTGTAGAAACCATGGCCTTCTTCCTCTGCCAGGAACCATTCCGGCGCGCGTCCGACTGCGATCAAGGCCTTGCGCATCGCCTCGGCGTGGGCCACCGGCGCAATCTTGTCGACACCGCCATGCACCAGCATGACCGGCGAGGTGATGCGCTGGGCCAGGTTGACGGGCGAATTGCGGTGCAGGATTGCGGGGTCGTCGCCGACATATTTGCGCATGATATTCGCCATCAGGACGTCCCGGCGATTGCCCTCCGGCTTGGCCAGCAGCTTGAGGTCATACACGCCGACGTAACCGATCGCGCACTTGTAGAGCGCAGCGTCGCGCGCGGCGAGCATCATCGATGCGTAGGCGCCGAAGCTGGCGCCGTAGGCACAGACCCGGTTGCCGTCAACTTCCCCTTGGGCGATGGTCCATTTCGTGGCATCAATCAGGTCATCGATGATTTTCCCGCCCCATTCGCGGTAGCCGGCCTGCTGGAAGGTCACACCGCGGCCGTCCGAGCCACGAAAATTGATTTGCAGGACGGCATAGCCGCGACTGGCCAGGAATTGCGCGTCGTCGTCGAAGAACCAGGCGTCGTCGACGCCGTGCGGGCCGCCGTGCGGCAGTACCACCAGCGGCGGCTTCTCGCCGGCGGCGTGGGCGGGCATGGTTAAAAAGCCGTGCAGGGCGAGGCCGTCGCGGGTTGTCAGGCTGATCGGACTGCGCTCGGCCATGCTGGCCGGATCGATCGCTTCCATGCCGGAAAAGAGCAGGTCGGCCTTCATCGAGGTGCGGTTGAACAGGTAGTAGGAGCCTGGATCGCGGTCGCTCTTCACGCTGAACAGCAACAGCTTGCCGTCGTCACTGAAATTGAGAAAGGCCACGTGCTGCCCGGGGAATTGGGCGCTCAGTTGCTGGTGCAGCACGGCGCTGGGGCTGTTCGGGTCCAGGTAGCGGACCTTGGGCACGCCCACTTGGGAGTACGCGGCGAACGGCATCGCGTTCGTGTCGAGCATGGCAACATAGTCGCCCACCGGATCGGCGAACAACACGCTGCGCTTGCCGCTGGCCAGCTCTTCGCTGATCAACTGATCCGGTTCGCCATGCACCGAGTGACGCACGAGGAAGGCGCGGTCGTCCGGGCTGAACTGGAACGGTTGGTAGCGCACGCCGGTGTTGGTGTCGAACTTGTTCCACGCGCCGCTGGCATCGTCGCGCCGAAACACGACGGCATACGCGGTTTTTTCGTCGTCGCCCAGCGCAAAGCGCGGCTTGCCGTCGCGCTGCAGGATGTAGGTCAGGTCGCCCACGGGAATTTTTGCCAACAGCGTGCGCGCCGAGGTTTTGCCGTCGATGTCGTACAGATGGGTGAAATTGTCTTCCCATGCACGGCCGGTGACGAACAGGTGGCCGTCACGCTTGTTCGAGACATCCTCGACGTAGCCGAAGGCCCGATCATCGCCATAGCGTTCGCCGCGGCTGGCGAAGTCGCGCATCTGGTAGCCGAACAAATATTCCTGGCGCCGTCCATCCATGTCGAAAGCGAGAATTTCGCCGGTTTGGCGCGGTTTTTCGCGCGAACCGAGTTCCTTGCCCTTGGACAGCACCAGCCGGGTTGCGCTGATCCACTGGTAATCGACCGGCACTTCGAACACCGGCAAGCGCAGCGCGCCGATCTGCTTCATGTCGGGCAGCGAGTACATCACCACCACCGGCACGAAGCGGTCGTTGAGCGAGACCCTGGCGGTGACGGCCAGGTGCTTGCCATCCGGGGACAGGCGCGGGTGGGAAAACTGGTCTTCATGCACGAAGGCGGCCAGTGGAACAGCCGGTGCGGCAAACACTGGCCGGCTCGCTGCAAGCACCAGGTACAAGAGGACAAAACGTAAACCCATGAACACACTCCTTTGATTGACTGGCCCAATGTGGCAGCGGTGCAGGGCATGCGATGAGTATAGTAGCCAAATGCCAACAATTAACTATTTGAAAATAGACGTGTTGCTATTTTGCATCACTCGATCCGGATGCCATGGCGTCCCCGGCGTGGCCGGCCGGTTTGCATAATCGTGCGGCCCCCCGCATAATCGCCGCCCATGACACTTTTCCGCCACGTTTGCCCACCGCCCGCTGCGGGGGCCGGCTTCCGACCATGAACGATATCCTCACGATCGCCGGCCTCACGACCACCCCGCTCGAACTGCTCTCCTTTGTGCTCGCCGTGATCACGGTTGCGCTGAACATTCGCCAGAACCACTGGGCCTGGCTGTTCGCGATCATCTCGTCGGCAGCGTATGGCGTGGTGTTCTACGGCGCGCGCCTGTACGGCGACATGGGTTTGCAGCTGGTGTTCATCGTGGTCTCGTTCTGGGGCTGGTACCAGTGGCTGCACGGCGGCACCGGCAAGCAGGCGCTGGCAGTGACCCAGCTGGACGGGCGCGGCTGGGCCATCTGCATCGCCGCGTGGCTGTTCGGCTTCGCACTGCTGTCGACCTTTCTGGCCAAATTCACCAACACCGACGTGCCCCACATCGATGGCTTCCTGACTGCCGGCAGCCTGGTGGGGCAGGTCCTGCTGTCGCGTAAAAAGGTGCAGAACTGGCACGTCTGGATCATGGTCGACGTGCTGTACGTCGGCCTGTATCTGTTCAAGGGTTTGACGCTGACCGCGATACTGTACGCGCTGTTCTGCGTGATGGCGGCGGCGGGCCTGGTGGCCTGGCGCAAGGCGGCACAGGCATGAGCGTCGCCCGCATCGCCATCCTCGGCGCGGAGTCGTCCGGCAAGTCGACCCTGGCCGCCGCTTTGGCGGAACATTACGGCACGCTGTGGGTGCCCGAGTACCTGCGCGAATTCGTCGACACCTGCAAGCGCGTGCCGCGCGAGGACGACCAGTACGGCATCGCGCGCACCCAGATCGAGCGCGAGAACGCCGCTGCGCTGCGCGCCAGGCGCTACCTGTTCTGTGACACCACGCCCTTGATGACGGCCTTGTACAGCAAGGTGTATTGGGGACGGGTGGGGGCGCCACTGGCCGAACTCGACGCCGTGCACGATTACGCGCTGACGCTGGTCACGGCGCCGGACGGGCCGTGGGTACCGGACGGCCTGCAGCGCGAATCGGAAGCGGTGCGCCAGTCGGTGCACGCGCTGGTGCTGGCGAATCTGCGTGCGCGCGGGATCGCGCACACGGTGGTGGCGGGCGACCCGGCCCAGCGGATGGGCCAGGTCGCCAGCCTGATCGACGATCTCTAGAAATCGAACTGCGCCGACAGCGCGAACGTGCGCGGCGCACCCGGCAGCAGATAGCCACCCAGGTCCG
The DNA here is from genome assembly GCF_036688685.1 of Massilia sp. S19_KUP03_FR1. Taxonomy (NCBI): domain Bacteria; kingdom Pseudomonadati; phylum Pseudomonadota; class Betaproteobacteria; order Burkholderiales; family Oxalobacteraceae; genus Massilia; species Massilia sp. S19_KUP03_FR1. The sequence goes on from NZ_JAQQPS010000009.1 coordinate 163,218, forward strand.
GCGACACGTCGCGCCAGTAGAACCGATCTGCCACGTTCTCCACGCGCGCGCGCACGGTGGTGGCCACGCCGGCCAGCTTCAGACCGTATTGCGCCCCCAGGTTGAACACGTGGTAGCCCGGTACGAAGGTGCGGTTGTCTTCCTGGAAGGCCTTCTTGCCGGCGTACTGCCATTGGCCGTTGACTTTCAGGCCGGGCAGCGCGGACAGCGCGTATTCGACGAAGGCGCTGGTTTTCAAGGCCGGGACGTCGGCGACGCGCTTGCCGTTGATGCTGGCGTCCGTGGTGCCGGTCACCAGCGTGTTCAGGGCGGTGGCCGACAGCATGTACGACAGCTGCGGCGTAGCCTTGCCCTGCGCCGACAGTTCGATGCCGCGGTTGCGCTCTTCGCCTTCGCGCACGAACAGATTCCGGTTCAGATCGGTGTACTCGTGCCCGCGCTTGATTTCAAACAGCGCCGCGGCCAGTTCCAGCGTGGTGTTGACGCTGGCCTTGGCGCCGATCTCGACCTGCTTCGAGCGTTTCGGCGCCAGCGGCATGGCGTAGTTGAGGGTGTCGATGCCGCCCGCGCCGCCGTACTCCATGCCGTGCGCGACGGACGCGTACAGGTTCACCGTGTCAAGCGCGCGCCACACCAGCGCCACATTCGGCAACAGGAAATGGTCGGACCGGTCGCTGCGCACCGATTCGTAGCGCACGCCTGTATGCAGCACCACGCGGTTCGACAGCGCCACGATGTCCTGCACATAGGCGCCCCGTTCGCGGTCCAGGTGGCGCAGCGTGACCGGCCCGGTCACCGGCTGGCCCGGCGCCGGCGCCACAATCAGGTTCTGGTAGATATTGCTGTAGCCGGCGTAGTCGTAGACATACTTGCCGGCACTGTCGCGCCGGGTCGAGTACGACAGGCCGAAGGTGGCCTGGTGGCGCAGCGCGCCGGTATTGAACTTGCCCTGGATTTGCGCCTGTGCGCCCAGCGGGGTCTTGCGCTCGCCGGTGCTCTGGTAATCGTAGACGTCGTAGTCGCCGTTGGCGCAGAAACCTGGATAGTAGCCGTCGCCCTCGTTGCTGCAGCCGTAAGGAAAGGCGGTGAAATCGTCGCGCCGGAACCAGTGCTTGTTGAGCGCCACGCTGGCGTTCCATTCGGGTGCCAGTTTGTATTCGAAGCGCAGGCCGAGGTTGCTGCTGACGGTGTCGACCGGGCGCGCCCACGGCTGCTCGCCCAGGAAGGTTTTGGCCGACACGTTCGGCGGCAGCACTGCATTGGCCAGCAGCTGGTAGCCGGGCGCCGTCAGCTGCGACTTGTGCTGGTAGTCGAGGTCCAGCTGCAGCAGCGCGTCGGGCGAAATTTGCCAGTCGAAGGCGCCCGAGACAAAGCTGCGTTCGCCATCGGCGCCACGCACGTACGAGCGCAGTTTTTCGCCGGCCGCGTTGATGCGGTAGCCGAAGCGGGTATCGGTAAAGCGGCCGCCGGCATCGACCGCACCGTACAAGGTGCCGCGTTCGCTCACGCCCGCGCTGGCCGACAGCAGCGGCGTGGCGGTAGGGCGCTTGGTGACGTAATTGACCACGCCACCCGGCGACGAAATGCCGGCCTGCAGTCCCGATAAACCTTTCAGGATTTCGATGCGTTCCTTGTTTTCCAGCGGGATCTGGGTATCGGCCGGGATGATCAGGCCATCCTTACGGTAACTCGAATTGTTGTCCAGCTTGAAGCCGCGGATCGAGAACTGTTCAGCGTAACCGACCGCGTTGTAGGCGTCGCTGACGGACGAATCGAAGGCCATCGCGTCGCTGCTGCTGCGGATCGACAGGTCCTGCATCCGGGCGCGGCTGAAGGCGACGACGGAAGCGGGTGTGTCGAACAGCGCTGCGTCGCCGAAGCCGGCCACGCTGGCGCGTTCAGGACTGGTTTTGCTGGCGCTGACCAGCACTTGGGCGATTGGTGTATCGGCGCTTTGCGCGTGGGCGGAAAACGCTTGCGCGAGGGCGCAGGCGAGGGCGGTGTATTGCAGTGTGTGTTTCATGGTTTGCTCGTTTTCGCGCGCCGCGCATTGCGGCACGCTGCTTTAAATAAAAGCCGGAGCCAACGCGGGGAAAGGGGCAAAGAACCAGGATGAACACCCTGGCGGAACTGCGTTGCGCTTTCCTTCGCTGGCATTATCCAGATCAGGTACGGAGGGTATCTCTCACCCGGAACAAACCATTCCAGGACCCCTAGCGAGCCGCGAGTCTATCACACGGTGTATCAGGCGTCGACGGTCTCCATGATGCGCGCCAGCGGCGCCGCCTGCAGGTGGCCGAGCATGACCGTGTGGGCACTCGCGTCGATGGCTTGCCAGTTGGCGCGGCGCCGGGCGGCGCGCTTGCGGTGGCGCGACGGCATCTGCGCCAGTGGCTTGGTGTGGAACGGCAGTGCGATTGCGTGGCAGCAGTCGTCGTGCGGCACGCCCCCCAGCACGGCCCAGAATTTGTCGTAGGCGTTGACGAAATGCGGCGCCGCGCCGACGCGCCAGGCGATATGCGCGGCGCTGTTGACGGCCAGTACCTGTGTCATGCCGAGCGCGCGCGCCACGCCCTGCAGCGCGGCAAAGCAGAAATAGCTGGCCGAATTGTGCGGGAAGGCGGCTTCGAACGCGGCGAAGGCGTCGCTGGAATCGGTCCAGCGACCCTGGTTGCGGGCGATGAAGGGAAGCACCGGGTGCGCCGCGTTGAACAGCGCGCCGTCGACCCAGCTGAACGACAGGCGGTGCAATACCTTGTTATTTGCCACCAGCGCAATCGTCAGGTCGCCCTCGGCATCGAGCCGCACCGCCATCTCGAGGCGGATGAAAAACCTGCAGCCATGCGCATCGTGCTGCCACAGGCGCAGGCCGCCCTGGCGATACACCGCGCGCTGCCAGGCCTGGTCGAAGGTGGCGTCGTCGTAGCTGTAGTGAAACAGCGCGGCCTGCACGCGCCGGCGCGCCGACAGCCCGCGCATCAGGTAGCCGCGCTGGGTCAGGTGATGGAACACGTCGTGCGGCACCACCTGGGCGATATGCTCGCGCACCACGGCCAGCCGGCACAGTGCCGCGTGGTCGCGCCGGTAGAACAGCACGCGCAGGATGCGCGCGGCGCGCAACAGGGAGGCAGCGAAGGCGTCGCGGCGGCGGTAGGTGCGCCAGTGGCACAGCAGGTGGGTGACGATCATGATGCGCTCTCGTAAAAGGCGAATCAGGCCATCTTGACCCAGCCCTGAAAATGCGCGGTGACCCGGCGCAACAGATTATTTCTCGGCGGCAGTCTTGAGTCGCGCCAGTCCTTTTTCGAGTTCACTTCCCAGCAGCATATCGATGCCGATGAAGGCGCTGATCAGGCGGGCCCGGAACGTCAGCGGTCCGTGCAGGCGCCATGTGACGCGGGTGCCGCCTGCCGTGGGCGTGAGGGTGAAGCGGGTCTGGCTGGTCGCAGCGACCGGTTTCACGACGTCCGTCTTCAGGTCGGCCAGCAGCGGGACAATCTTTGCGTGCGGGGCGCGGATGTCGATCGATCGCTCCACGGTAAAGCTGGTACCCTGGCGCGCCGCGATGGAGAGGATGATGGCGACGATGGCGAGCAAGCCGATCAGCAGTTTCTTGAACATGGCCTACTTTGATTGCATTCCGGGTTGCAAGATTAACATGTGTGCGCGCCGCCTACGGCCGCTTTTCGCGATAATGCGGGACACAATCACCGGAGAGCAACGATGGTCTATCAACTGTATTACTGGCCGACGATCCAGGGCCGCGGCGAATTCGTGCGGCTGGCGCTGGAAGAGGCGGGTGCAGGGTATGTCGATGTCGCGCGCGGCGAAGATGGCATGAAGGCCTTGATGGCGGAACTGGACACGGCCGATCACCCTTCGTTCGCGCCGCCGTTCCTGAAAGCTGGCGCGCTGACGATCGGCCAGGTGGCCAACATCCTGCTGTACCTGGGCGAACACCTGCACCTGGCGCCGCGCGGAGAAGCGGCGCGCCTCTGGACCCACCAGCTGCAGCTGACCATCGCCGACCTGGTGGCAGAAGCACATGACACCCACCATCCGGTGTCCGGCGACAGTTATTATGAAGACCAGAAGCCGGAAGCCAAAAAGCGCGCCGCCGAATTCGTCAAGACGCGCATTCCGAAATTCATGGATTACTTTGCCAGGGCCCTGGGTGACAAGGATTATCTGAACGGCGCGCACCTATCGTATGCCGATTTGTCACTGTTCCAGGTCATCGCGGGCTTGCGCTACGCGTTTCCGAAGGCGATGGCGCGCAGCGAGAAGCAGCATGCGCCGTTGACGGCCCTGTACGACCGCGTGGCGCAGCGGCCGAAGATTGCCGCGTATTTGGCGTCGGAGCGCAGGCTGCCGTTCAGCGAAGAAGGGATTTTCCGGCACTATCCGGAGCTGGACCATTGAACTGGCGTCGCGCGACCATGTGCCTGGCGCTGACCGGCGGGGCGGCTGCGCCGGCTGCGGCATGTTCGCCCCCGCCGCAGCGCGATGCGGCCGGTTTCTTCCGGGATGCCGTCCGATCGCTGCCGAAAAACGCGCGCGGCGTGATGTTTGCCGCGCCGCCCGGCAAGACAGTACGGGCTGGCGATTTCGCGTTGACCTCGGATCGCGCCGCGCACCCGCTGGCTGTGCGCGTGCGCGCCTTGCCTGCGCACGAGGTTCGCCTGGAGCCGGTGCAGGGCTTTCAGCCCGGCGTACGCTACACCTTCCGCTACCTGCCGGCCCACGGTAATTGGCAATTTCCCGATGCGATGCAGGTCGCGATCGACGACCGCGTCGTCACCACCACCGGGCAATACGCACTGGTGCTGGTGCCCCGCGCAAAGCGGCGCATGATCGTGATCCCGGGCGGTGCTGCCTGCAGGCAAACGGTGACTGCGGCGGTGCAGGAGTTCACGTACTCGGTGCCAGCGGCGCTCGTGCCTTACGCTGCTGGCCTCGATTACGCTGCCCGGGCCGACCGCGTGCCGATTGAGGCGATGGGCGCGGCGCTTCCCGTTTGGACAGCCGGGCCGCAGGTGTATTCCGCCCTGATGGCCGGCGAACCCACCGGCGCCTGGTACGACCGCCACAACGATGCGGTGGTTGCGCCGTGCAATGCGCGCGTGCCCTTAATCCGGCTGCGCGGCGTCGTCCGGTTTCCAGAAGTGGACAGCCAGGTGCACCCGGTGCGGCAACAGGTCATCGACTTGAGCCGGCACGTTGACGGGGTGTGCAGTCCGCTCGAAGCGCTGGTAGCGACGCTGGCAGAGCGCCCGTTCGAGCCGGCCTTGCGTGCCGTCTGCGGCATGCAGATCGCTGGCGCGTTTTCCATGCCCGGGGGGCCGTTGCGCGCCGTCACGCCCGACGAATGGGCATTCCAGCTGGGTTTTTTTTATGACCACTCGCCAACGTGCAATCTGGTGGGGCTGGCACACGTGCTGCAGACCGGGCAATTTAGCGCCGACCCGGCGGCGCTCGACGCCCTCGGCGCGTCCCTGAAGCAAGGGCTCGGGTATGCCCGGCCCGCGGAATGGGATGCCGCAGTCCATGCCTTGCATTTTCTGGTCTTTCAACTGCCGCCGGCTACGCAAGCGGCAACCGCGCGGCGCTTGCTGGCGCCGGCCCGTCCTTTGCTGGTTGCGGCGCTGGCCGCTAGGCATCCCCAGCGCCCGGACGACCTCGCTCGCCTGATCGCTTGGGGTGGGGAACAGGCAAGCACGCCAGCAGGGCCAAAGCAACGATGGTAATCTGAGCCATGCCCCACTACACCCATATCGTCGGCGCCCGCACCTACACCTTCCGCGACCTGAAGGACGTGATGGCGCGCGCCACGCCGGCCCGGGCGGGCGATTACCTGGCCGGCGTGGCGGCCGGCAGCGCGGAGGAACGCGTGGCGGCCCAGATGCTGCTCGCCAGCCTGCCGCTGACCGTCTTCCTCAACGAGGCGCTGGTGCCGTATGAAGACGATGAAGTCACGCGCCTGATCATGGACTCGCATGACGCCGCCGCGTTTGCGCCGCTGCGCCATTTAACGGTGGGCGATTTGCGCAACTGGCTGCTGTCGGACGAGGCCGACGAAGCCGCGCTGCAGGCCGCCGCGCCCGGCATCACGCCCGAGATGGCGGCGGCGGTCTCAAAAATCATGCGCATCCAGGACCTGGTGCTGGTGGCGCGCAAATGCCGCGTCGTGACGAGCTTTCGCAGCACCATCGGCCTGCCCGGACGCCTGGCCACGCGCTTGCAGCCGAATCACCCGCAGGACGACGCCTCCGGCATCGCCGCCAGCATCCTCGACGGCCTGTTGTACGGCAGCGGCGACGCTGTCATCGGCATCAATCCGGCCACCGACAACGTGGCGCAGGTGATCAAACTGGTCGGCATGCTCGACGATATCATCAGCCGCTACGGCATTCCCACCCAGTCGTGTGTGCTGACCCACGTGACCAACACGCTTGCCGCGATCGAGCGCGGTGCGCCGGTCGACCTGGTGTTCCAGTCGATCGCGGGAACGCAGGCGGCGAACGCCGGCTTTGGCATCGACCTGGCCTTGCTGGCCGAGGCGCAGCAGGCGGCGCTGGCGCTCGGCCGCGGCACGGTCGGCAACAACGTGATGTATTTCGAGACGGGGCAGGGCAGCGCCTTGTCGGGCAACAGCCACCATGGCATGGACCAGCAAACCTGCGAGGCGCGCGCCTACGCGGTGGCGCGTCGCTTCCAGCCGCTGCTGGTCAACAGCGTGGTCGGCTTCATCGGCCCGGAGTATCTGTACGACGGCAAGCAGATCATCCGCGCCGGCCTGGAAGACCACTTCTGCGCCAAGCTGCTCGGCCTGCCGATGGGCTGCGACGTCTGCTACACCAACCACGCCGAAGCCGACCAGGACGACATGGATGTGTTGCTGACGCTGCTCGGCAGCGCCGGCTGCAATTTCATCATGGGCATCCCCGGCTCGGACGACATCATGCTCAATTACCAGAGCACCTCTTTCCACGACGCCCTGTACGTACGGCGCGTATTGCATCTGAAGCCGGCCCCGCAGTTCGAAGCATGGCTGCACGCGATGCAGATTTTCAGCGCCGACGCGACGCTCGCCAGCGCCATCCCGCCGTCCTTTCAAGCCGCCTTGCTGCGCCTGCCCTGAGATGGCCAAGCCACCGGTCACCGACAATCCCTGGCAGGCGTTGCGCCAGTTCACCGCGGCGCGCATCGCGCTCGGTCGCGCCGGCATCAGCCAGCCCACCGCGGCGCAGCTCGATTTTCAGCTGGCCCACGCGCAGGCGCGCGATGCTGTACACCAAACGCTTGATGCAACCGCGCTGGCGGCGCGCCTGGCCACGCTGCCCGGCCTGGCGCCGGCGCTGCTGCTGCACAGCGCCGCGGAAAATCGCGCCACCTATTTGCAGCGTCCCGACCTCGGGCGCCGACTCGACGCCGCCTCGCGCGCGCTGCTCGGCGCTGGCGCGGGCGAACTGTATGACCTCGCCTTCGTCATCGCCGACGGCCTCTCTGCGCTGGCCATCGAGCAGAATGCCGTGGCCTTCCTGGAAGTGCTGCTGGCGCGCCTGCAGCACGATGCCTGGACCATCGCGCCACCGGTGATCGTGCGCGAGGGCAGGGTGGCGCTCGGCGACGAGGTGGCGCAGCTGCTGGGGGCGCGCGCCGTGGTGGTGCTGGTGGGGGAGCGTCCGGGCCTCAGTTCCCCCGACAGCATGGGCTTGTACGTCACCTGGCAGCCGCGCGTCGGCCTGCCGGACAGTAGCCGCAACTGCATCTCGAATGTGCGTCCGGCCGGCCTGGCGTATGCGGACGCCGCGCATACACTGCACTACCTGTTGTCCGAAGCGCGCCGCCGCGGCCTGTCCGGCGTCGGCCTGAAAGACGAAACCGAGGCCGCCCCATCCCGCCTGAATGCAGGACAGCCACGCTTTCTTTTGTAGCAAACCACAAGTCACTTATTTCCGTGCTTTTTCCACATGCTTGGTGTTATAGTTAACTACCACACCAACCAGAGGATGCCATGCTTCGCCCACCTGTTCACCTGCGCCTTGCGCTTGCCGCGCTGTTCACCAGTACCTTGTTGGCCGCACCGTGGGCCCTGGCCGAGCCGGAGCCGGGCGCGCCGCGCGAGGTGGTGGTCAAGGACATCCGCGCGCCGGAACTGAAGACCTACCGCGCCATGCTGGCTGGCCTTGACACCTTCGAGGACGAGCACGCGCTGGCGCCGGCCGCGCCGGAAGTGCGGTTCCGGCTGCGCGCCAAGTCCGGCAATCCGGATGCCGACCTGGACGATCTCAAATTGCGCATCGCGCTCAACGAAGGCTCGATTCCACTGCCGCTGGCGGCTGACCACTCCTTCGTCTTGCCGCGCAACGAGCAAGCGCGCAAGGAAAACGGCGACCTGCTGCTCAACAAGCACGAGGGCGCGTATCGCTGGCAGGCCGATGTATTCAGCGCCGGGGTGCCCACCAATATGCGCCGCCTGGGCGACCTGCGACTCGAATGCCGGGTGGAGGTGGCTGTCATCAAGGCGGAGGTGCCGTTCTGGGTCCGCGCCCTGGTCAATTCGATCCTGCTGACCAGCGACTGGTGCGGCGTCGAAAAAGTGCATTTTTCCACCAATGTTCCGCGCAAGCTGAAAGCGGCCTGGCTGATCCAGGGCGAGAAACGCATCGCGCTGGAACTGAGCGACTTTGGGATGGGGTACGAGGCGCCCGCGGGCGACAAGGCCTATCCTGACGACACGCTGATCGCGCTCGAGTATGCGGACGAGAGCAAGCCAGGCGCCGATGCGCCGTGATCTGGCGCAGGCTGCCGCGATCCTGCTGACCGGCGCGCCTGCCCCCACGGTGCCCGACTGCGGTGCTGACTGCTCCCGCAGTCCCCATCCGGTCCCAGCTTTCAGAGGCCGATGGGCAACCGGTCATCGCCATCCCACCGCCTGTTTTCAGGTGTCTGTTCACCACGCGAATAACACGCTGCCGCATGGATGCCGGAAGCGTGCCAATGCACGATTGTGACCGCCCAGTTGTATGCACACAACCACCAATTATTGCACTTCATAGAGTCAGACTGGGCTGCTTGCAGGCAAGCCGCGTTCGACCCAAGGCGCCCTGACCCGCAATGTGCTGTTCTATGCAGACATTGCGTCGCGGCATGACTTTAAATACGTTATCCTTGCAAAAACGCGTTGCACTTGAGTTTTTGCAATAACCAAATGAGTAGTCTGTGATAACGCCAATGTATTCACCTTTGCAGCAGAAGCGCGCCAGCATGCCCGTCCGTGTCCAGCAGTGGCTGGCGTCGCTGCTACGCATCTCCGCCATTTACCTGATTCCCGTTGGAATCGGACTGGTGTCGCTGTGGGCATTGTTGTACTGGCACGACCAGTATCAGTTCAACGACAATTTTCCGCTCACGATTCACGTCTTGCCGGAAGACGCTGCCAGCAGCACACCGGCGTCAGCGCTGGCGCGCCTGCAGGCGCAACCGGCCGTCAAGGGTTTCCACACCCACCTGGGCGGCGCGCCGTTCTGGTTCAGCTTTGATACCGTGCACCGGGTGGGCGGACCGGAAGTGATCGAATTTCCGTCACGCCACGCCGTCGATATTGCCTGCTGGGATACGAATGGCATGACGCTGCTCGGTACCGGCACGCGCGAAAGTTTCCGCGCCGTGCCGTACCAGCCCATGCTCTCGGCAAAAGCAGGATTCGCCCTGCGCCTGCCGTTTCTGCCAGCCCGGCTGCTGTGCCGCGCCAGCTTCGCCGGTCCCGGCTACCTGAGTGTGGCGCAATGGCCGGCCGAACAGTTCTCTCTGTCAATCGACCGCTTTCACCGCAAATCGGGCCTGCTTGACGGCGGCATGATCGTGCTGGCGCTGGTCCTGGTCATCATCGCCATCATCCAGCGCCAGGCCCTGTATGTGGTGTTTGCCGGCTGGATGATCCTGAACCTGCGCATCGGCGCGCTCACGGCCGGCTGGGACACCCAGTGGCTGGGCCAGCTGGTGCCATCACCGTGGCTGATGGGTAGCCGCGCGATCGTCGTCGTGCTGTTTGGCATCTCGACGCTGACGCTCTACCAGATGCTGCTCGGCGCGTATATGGTCAATCTGCGCCAGCGGCTGCCGTTGCGCATGGTGCAGTGGATGATCCCGCCGACGCTGCTGGCCGCCGTCGTGCTGCCGTACAACCTGTTCGTGCCCGTGTTGTGGGTCATGATCGTCATCGGCGTGGGCTTGCTGACGTTCGACCTGGTGCGCATCGTGTTCGTGGCACGCACGCCGGTGGCGCTGTATTTTGCCGCGTCGCTGGCAGTCGCCTTCGCGTCGGGCATCGCCGGGATCGTTGCCGGCGCCCTCGATCTGCCCCAGTTCGACGGGGTGATCGACAGCGTCAATGCGGCGCTGGCGTCGAGCTTGCTTGCGGCGCTTGCGGTGGCCGAACGCATGCGCAGCGTGATCGCGCGGCGCATGGCGGACCAGGCTGTGCTCGGCGAAACCTGGGACGCCAGTCCGGCCGGCTTGTTCACGCTCGACCCGGACGGTCGCTTCCTGAACGCCAACCCCGCACTCTGGGCCATGCTGGGCAATCCCGCGCGGGCCAGCGCCCACCCATCCTGGCAGCAGACGTTCAGCGAAGAATCATGGCTGCGTCTGCACGCCCTGTTGCACGCGCAGCAGCATGTGGAAATGGACGTGGAGCAGCGCGCGGAGCTCGCCAGTGGCCGCCGCTTCGTGGTGCGCGCCACGCTCGCGCAGAATCGCATCGCAGGTGTGCTGGACAATATCACCGAAGTGCGGCGCGAAATTGCCCAGCTGCGCACCATGGCACACCACGATCCCTTGACGGGCGTGTTCAACCGGCGCGGCATCGAAGACGCGTTCGATGCGGCCTGCGCCGCACTGACTGCCGGACGCCCGCTGGCAATGGCTTTTCTTAGCCTCGACCGCTTCAAGCTGGTTAACGATTTATATGGCCATGCGGCCGGTGACGAGGTCCTCAAGCAGGTCGCCGAACGGATGACGGCCTCGCTGGCCGGTGGCGAACATGTGGGACGCCTGGGCGGCGATGCCTTCCTGGTGATCATGCCCGATACCACTACCGCATCGGCCACCATGATGTGCCGCACGGTCGTCGAACGAATCGGTAGCTTGCCCTACCTGGTGGGCGAGAAAGCCTTTACCGTGCACGCCTCGCTCGGCCTGATTGCCGTGGCAGCGGGGATGACGATGGCCGACGCCATCGTCAGTGCCGACCGAGCCTGCCGCACGGCCCGCAACGAAGCCGGCAGCGGCCTGGTGGCGCATGCCCGCGAGGCCGAGGCGAAACTGGTGGCGCGCCTGTCCGGGCCCAAAGCCACGGAGGGCCTGTTCCTCGACATGCAGCCGATCATGGCGGTGGCGGCGCCGTATGCGTCGCTCGACGTTGAGGTCCAGCTCAGCATGCATGCGCCGGATGGCGGCATCGCCGGCACCGGTCCGGTGATTGCCGCAGCCGAAAAAAGCGGGCGTGCCGGCGTGATCGACCGCTGGGTGCTGGGCACCACGTTCGAATGGCTGGAGCGCCACGCCGGGTGCTTGCCGGCGATGCGGTTCGTGCTGATGAGAGTGTCCGGTGCATCCCTGAACGACGAGCATTTCGTGCAGGACCTGATGATCATGCTGCGGCGCCACGTGCAGGTGGCCGACCGCTTGTGCCTGGCCATTGCCGAGCGGGTTGTGCTGCAGGACCTGGAAAATATCCGCCAGTTCATCGACCAGGTGCGCGTATTCGGCGTCAAGATCGCCCTCGACGACTTTGGCGCGTTTCACACCTCGTTCTCTTACCTGAAGGCGTTGCCGGTCGATCTGCTGCGTATCGACAGCAGCTTCATTGCCACCATCAATGCGCATCCTGCCAACGCCGCCATCGTCGAGGCGATGGTGCACCTGGCGCGCAACCTGGGCATGAAAACCATCGCCTGCGCCGCACGCGACGACGCCACGGTGCGCACGCTGGTCCAGCTGGGCGTCGATTACGTGCAGGGCGACGCCGTGGCACGCGCCCAGACACTGGACGCCATCCTCACAGCGCCGTCGTCGGGTAGTTTCATGACCGGCGCCTTGACGCAACTGCCAGCGCCCGACAGCGTCAGGGCCTGAGTGTTCTAGCGGGCGGCCAAGCGGGTGCGCGGCGCCGCATCCTGCAACAGCAGCTGAACGCGCGCCTGCCTGAGCGTGGCCATGTCGCCCGATAGCGCCGCATGTGGCGCGAGCACGGGGCCGGCGGCCGGCATCCAGCGCGCCTGGCGCACAGCGACTGCGCGTGCCGGCACACTGGCGGGCAGGACTGCTTCATCGGCCTGGGTGCCAGGGACCACGATCGCGCTCGTCACGGTGTGCGCATCGCAGACCTGGTCGGTCAGGGTGACGCGCCCGGTGCCGTCGATGCACTTGTTGATGGCGCCGCCTGCCTGCGCCGCAGGCAAGGCAAATGCGCCGGCTGCGGCGGCAAGGAGCAAATAATTGGTTAAGGCGTGGCGTTTCATGGCAGAGCTCCAGATTTCAATGGAGCCATTCTGAGCTTTAGCCGCGTGCGGGTATGTTCGCTGCTACACCATTACCGATAAAAACCTGTCAAAAAAACAATCAACTGCAGCGTGTCAGTCGCTGCCGGGGCGGGGCAGCGCTGCCAGGAATGCCAGGTAATCGATCGCGCAGCGGCGCGGCGCCTCTACCATGGGCAGGTGGCCGATGCCGGGCATGCGGATCACGCGGCTGTTGGGCATGATCGCCTGCAGCGCATCGGCGCCGGCCGCATTGTGGATCTGGTCCAGCGTGCCCCAGACGATCAGCGCCGGCGCTTCGATGCGGAAATAGCGCGCTTCCAGGAAGGGCGAATCCTGCAACTGGCGCATGACCCGCTGGTGCAGCTCGAAGTCGACCGCGCCGCGCAGCGCCAGGCGGCGGCGCGTGCTCGATGGCAGGAACGGCGGGCGCGCGGTGGTGGCGATGAGCAAGCGCTCGAACGAGGCCAGGTCCTGCACCAGCCAGGGCATCAGACCGGTGGCCAGATACTGGCGTTCCAGGTCGCTGTTCAGGCCGGCAGCGGTGCCGGCGGCACTGAGCAGCCACAGGCTGGCGACCCGCTCCGGATAGCGTGCAGCAAACTCCGTGGCAATGAAGCCGCCCATCGAACTGCCGCCCAGGTGTACCCGGTCCAGACCCAGTTTATAGAGGAAAGCGTGCAGGTTGCTCGCCTGCGCGGCGATCGAATAGTCAGCATCGGGATCGCGGCTTGCTTCGCCGAAGGCCGGCAAGTCCGGAATCACCACGTGGTAGTGCCGGGTCAGGTGGACGGCGAGGCGAATGAAGTTGTCCTTGTCGGCGCCAAAGCCGTGCACCAGAACGATGGTTTCGCCCCGGCCGCCTTCCAGATAGGGCATCTCTGCGCCCGGAATGCGGGCGCTGTCCCACGCCAGGCGGGCCAGGCGCCGCTCGATGGTCAGGCCGGCCAGGGCTGCCACGCCGGGGGCAAATTTATTCAGTCCATACACCGCGCCGATGAGGGCGAGGATAACCAGCAGGACGACGTACAGGACCGTCATCGTTGCGCCGCGATGGCGGGCAGGCGTGCTAACAGGAGGACGTAAACTGGCATGACATACTCTTGATGCGATGAATCCTGCAAGAATACTTCCTTTTAGTTCTATTCACCAAGCATTAAAGTGCCAGTGCCAATTCATGCCAATGGCAGCGCCAGTTGCAGCAACAAGCCGCCCCCCTCGCGATTGCGCACCGTCAGTTCGGCGCCATGCCGGCTGACGACGCGGTTCACGATGGCCAGTCCGAGCCCGGCGCCATTGGCCTGGCCGCGCGCGGTGTCCAATCGTGTAAACGGTTTTAATAATTGCTCAATCTGATCGCTTGGCACGCCGGTGCCGTGGTCCTGGATCGTGACCACGGCACGCTTGCCGTTGCCATTGACTTTGACGACGCAGCCGAAATCGAGTTCGACAACCTCAAGACCGGGTGTGGTGCCGTAGCGGCGCGCGTTTTCGACAATGTTATTGAGCACGCGACGCAAGTCGGTCGCGTTGCCGAGAACCGAAATATCGGGTGTGATGGCCGTCTTGACACGCATGCCCGGCATGCGCGCAGCTTCGCGCGCGCTGTCCTCGAGCAGTTCCGACAGGTTCACCGGCACGAAACTGGAGGCGTCGGTCGGCTTGGCGTAGTCGAGGAACTGGCCGATGATGGCGTCCATCTGGGCGATATCCGATTGCATGCCTTCGCGCGCTTCGCGGTCGAGCGGGGCCATTTCCAGTTCCAGCTGCATGCGTGTGAGCGGCGTGCGCAGGTCGTGTGAGATGCCGGCCAAAATCACGGCGCGGTCTTTTTCGACCTGCGCCAGGTCTTCCACCATCTGGTTGAAACTGCGGTTCGCTTCGATGATCTCCTGCGATCCTTTTTCGGGCAGGCGCGCCGGTCGTTCGCCTTTTGCGATGGCGCGCGCGGCCGCGGTCAGACGCGCCAGCGGCAAATTCACCAGGCTCGAAATGAGCGCCGCGCCGAGTACCGACAACACGCCGACCACCCCGGCCCAACCGAGCCACTGCACGCCGGACAGACCGGACAGGCGCTCGCGCTCGAGCATCAGCCAGTATTCGTCTTCGTCGATCTTAAAACTGATCCAGAACCCGGCGTTGCCGTTCACCCGGCTCGAAATGCGGGTGTCGGCGCCGAGTTTGCTGCGGATGCTGGCGGCGATCTCCGGCATCAAGGTATTCGCAGGGGGCGGTTCGATGGTGTCGGTCGGCTGCAGCGAAAAGATGCGGATGCCTTCGTTCGATACCAGCTCGATGAGCAGCTCGCGCCGCAGTTCGGGCGCGGAATGGGTCAGGGCCGCCTTGGTAATGGTGACGACCGAGACCACCAGTTCCGACGTCTGCTGGATCTGCGGCTCGCGCTGGACGCGATTGAGCATGCCGATCCATGACGCCATGGACAGCATCGTCAGCACCGACAGCATGAAGAAGGTGCGCCAGAACAGGCCGCTGCGGAACCAGTTGCGGCGCTCCGACAGCGCCGGAAAGCCGAATGCGTTGAGCCTCGCACCCACTAGCGTGGCTGGCCTTCAGGGATAAAGACATAGCCCAGGCCCCAGACGGTCTGGATGTACAGCGGCGACGATGGATCGGGTTCGATCAGTTTGCGCAGGCGTGAAATTTGCACATCAAGGCTGCGGTCGAACACTTCGTATTCGCGCCCGCGCGCCAGTTCCATCAGCTTTTCGCGAGACAGCGGCTGGCGTGCATGGCGCGCAAACACTTTCAGTACCGAGAATTCGCCGGTGGTCAGCGGGACGGTCTCGCCGGCTTTTTTGAGTGTGCGCGTGCCGAGGTCGAGGACGAACTGGCCGAACTCGAAACTTTGCGGCGTTTCGGATGGCGCGCCGGGGATTTCGTCCGGTCCCTTGCGGCGCAGGACGGCGCCGATGCGGGCCACCAGTTCGCGCGGGTTGAACGGTTTGGGCAGGTAGTCGTCGGCGCCCATCTCCAGTCCGACGATGCGGTCGACGTCTTCGCCTTTGGCTGTCAGCATGATGATCGGGGTCTGGTCGCCGGCGCCGCGCAGGCGGCGGCAGATCGACAGGCCGTCTTCTCCAGGAAGCATCAGGTCCAGCACCAGCAGGTCGTAGCGCTCGCGCAGCCACAGTTTGTTCATGGCCGGCGCGCTCTCCGCGGTAACCACCGCGAAGCCTTGCTCGGTCAGGTAACGCCGCAACAGGTCACGCAGGCGCACATCGTCGTCGACGACCATGATCTTCGCGGTGGGAGTGGCCGGAACATTGCCCGGAGTGTTGTTGCCCGTAGTCGGAGTCGGATTCATATTGCTGTCAAGTTTGTCAGATTCATATCGGTTATGGTAACGTCTTATCGCTCGCAACGGCAGCCAATTCGCGCCGAGTTGCCAGCCATTACACCTTGTTACAAACTTTACCCAATCAGGCTTACACCTCAAAACGATCGCCCGTACACTGGGATCCAGCCGAAGAGAAGCGTGTTTATCAAGTTCCATGCAGGCGTCAAGTGCATAGAGCTTATCCGTTTATCGGCCATCGCGGAAGAGGAGTACTTATGAATAACGACCACACCGGAGTGACTGCATCAGTACGCGCGAATGTGTGTGGCCGTGTTGCGTCAGTTGGACGTGCGCGTCGTGTCGGTTTGGCGTGCGTGCTCGCTTTCAGCGCATTGAGCGCGCTGGGCGCGGTCCAGGCCCAGGACCGGAGCGGTTTTCGCAAGGAAGACTTGCCGCAGCAGCGCGATGAGCGAGGCGAGCGCAATGGGCGCCAGGACCAGCGCCAGGACGCCCCGCGCTTCGAGTTGCGCGACCGTGCTGATGACGCCCATCGCCAGCAGCAGGAACGCAGCGCCGAAGCACAGCGCCGCAGCGGGCGCATGACACCGGACGAGCGGCGCGACCTGCGCCGCCAGATCAACGAAGCCGGGGTTGACTTGTACCCGAATACGCCGCGCCGCTAGCCTGTTCCGTTAGAACTCTTTGCCGCCGCCAGCGCCCCACCGGGCCCGGCGGCGGTGTCGCATTTGCCACAATCTCGTCGATTGCGCCAGCGCCACACTGCAATGTTGTGCTGCGTGTCTCATGGTGCCCGCGTTTTGATTACAAATAGTTTATTTAACAGGGACAACATGCTACGCTGAAAGTAACCATGTCCCGAGCGCATCCTTGGCACGGGCCCATTGCAAACATGTTCTCCCTGGAGTCTCGTTGTGTCGACTGAATTTGCTGTTGCTCCCCCTGAACCGACCGTCGCCGCGGCATCTGCCGGCGTTGCCCATGGCAGCATCGTGCAGCGCGATGGTGCGGTGTATGCGGACCCGATGTCTGGTGGCGCGGTGCTGCTGGCCGATATTGACCGCCTGATCCAATCCGGCCGCTATTTCACCGGGCTCGATTACGCGGTACTGATGCGGCTGCTGTACGGGGTCGGCCCGGAACTGGCGCGCATGGCGGGCGCCGACACCCTGGTCCCGTTTGCCACCGGGATTGCCAGCTTCGATCCGGCGCGTCGCGGCCTCTACCGCGACCCGCGCATCCGCGACGGCGTGGCCGACTACACCTTCGAACCGGTGTTCGCCTACAGTGCCACCAGTCCTGGCCAGCCAGCTCCGGCGCGCCTGGACATCGACGAGTTTGTGGCCCACCTGTGGGGCAAGGGCGTGCGCTTCGGCATTGATCTAGGCGCCGTGCGCGCCGCGCTCGCCAGCGAAGGCGCGGCCGGGCTGGTACTGGTGGCGAGCCGCCTGGCGCCGGCACCCGGGGTCGATGCCCAGATCGTCGAAGTCTCCAGCGACCTGCATCGCAGCGACGCACCACGACAGATGGCCAACGGCAAGCTCGATCTGATGTCGTTCCAGAACCGCTTCCCGCAAATCAAGCCGGGCATGCGCCTGCTGAAAAAACAGCCGGCCCAGCCCGGGACGCGCGGCCTGGAGCTGTCGGGTGCGCCGATTGCCGCGCCCGTGCCTGCCGATGTCGAACTGGGGCCGATGGCCGGCAGCGGCACTCTGGTCGAGCGCACTGGCGGCGGCGAATTTCTGGTGGCGCAGCGCCCCGGTTTTTTGAATGTCGATCCGGCCACTCAACAAATCTCGATCGACGCCAAGATCATCAGCCGGGACGGCGTCAGTTCGCGCACCACCGGCAACCTGCAGCTGACCGGCGACTACGAAGAATTCGGCGAAGTGCAGGAGATGCGCGTCATCGAAGGCGAGGGCATCACGATTCACGCCGACGTGTTCGGCAAGATCATTTCGCGCGGCGGCCTGGTTTTACTCAATCGTAACCTGGTCGGCGGCAGCGCCACCAACAAGCGCGGCGACATCACCATCGAAGGCGTGGCATCGGGCGCGGTGATCCAGGCCAAAGACGGCACCGTCACCCTGCAGCGCGCTGAGAACTGCGTCATTTCCGGCACCCGCGTGCGGGTCGGGCATGCGGTGAACTGCGAAATCATCGGCAACGAAGTGAGCGTCGGCCAGGCCGAAGGCTGCGCGCTGGCCGGGCGCCAGGTCACGGTCGAATCGAGCGCGCCGCGGCGCGACAGCGAAATGCTGGTGCTGGCGCTGTGGCCCGATTGCGCGAAGATCGATGAAGTCATCGCGCAGGTAGGCGTGCGCGTGCAGCAGTTCGCCGAGCGCGCGGCCCAATGCAAGGCCGAAGTGGAACGCATGACCGGCGAGCCGGAGGTGCGCCGCTACGTGACGCTGGCCTCGAAGGTGCGCAAGAACGAGATCACCTTGACCGCCGAGCAGCTGCCGACGTTCCAGCAAATGGCGATCGCGGTGGGCCCGCAACTGAAAGCCATCGGCAAGGTCTCGCTCGATGCCAAGGCTGCGGAGACCGAGCAGCAGGCGGGCCAGGCCCTGATCGACAAGTTGATTCAGCAGCGCACCGACAGCAACCTGGTCTCGTCGGTGAAAATCGGCGAACTGCGGGGCGATACCCAGGTGCGCACGCTGCCGTTCAGTCCGGACGGCTCACGTGCCTACGACCTGTCGCCGCGCGACATCAAGACGCGCCTGCGCACGGCGGCGTTGTCGGCGCTGTTATACGGAGGAAGTAGTGGGGCGTTCGACTGGACCAGCGCGACCTGATGCTATTTGCTAGTCGCTGACCTTGCCGCGCAGGGCCTTCACCTGCCCATCCTTGGTTTTTCCGTCCAGCCGCCGGCGCTGCGACGAACGGGTGGGCCGCGTGGCGCGCCGCAGCAGCGGCACCACCGCCGCCGCATCGATCAACACCTGCAGCCGGGCCAGCGCGTCGGCCTTGTTCTGCTCCAGGCTGCGCGATTGCTGTGCCTTGAGCACCAGCACGCCGTCCTGCGTTACGCGGCTGTCGGCGAGGCGCAACAGGCGCTCCTTCACCGCAGCCGGCAGCGACGACGCGTTGATGTCGAAGCGCGCATGCACCGCACACGATACCTTGTTGACGTTCTGGCCGCCCGGACCCTGGGCCCGGATGGCGGACAGTTCGACTTCGGCAGGATTCAGGAACACCGTCACGGCAGGACTTCGGGCGGCGGCGCCAGCGCCGCCGACAGGCGTGGCGCATACGCCGGCAAGCCGGCAAACAGCGCCGGGTCGGCATGGCCCAGGCGGCCGTGCGCGATCAGCTCGCGCACCTTGTCGAGGTAATCGCTCAGGGTCAGGAGCTGGCCCAGCGGCGACAGTTGCGCACCTTTTTGCAGGCCTTCCTGCTCGGCCAGCGCGCGCGTGACGTTCTCCGGGAAGTGCCACTCGCGCCCGATGCTGCAGGTCAGCGCGCGCGCGTCGCGCACCAGCTGCGCACAAAACAGTTCGGCGCCGAGCGAAGGATCGTTCCTGGCCACCTGATCCAGCACGCGCAGTGCGACGATCATGCCGACGTTCTGCACCAGGCCGGCCAGGAAGGCCTCGAACGGGTCGATGCCCAGCTCTTCGGCCAGTGCGCGGTTGGCAGCCGCGCAGCGTTCGGCGTGCTCCCACAGGCGCGGCGCCAGGCTGCGCGTGTAATGCCCGGACTGCATGTCGATGATGGGGCGGAAAGCGACGCTGGTGATCAGCTGGCGCAAGCCTTCCTGGCCGATCAGCATCACCGCGTGCTCGACGCTGGTGATGCTGTTCGCCGTGCCCTGGTAGGCCGTATTGGCCAGCCGCACCACGGCGGCGACCAGCACCACGTCGCTGGAAATGGTGCGCGACAGCGCGGCGCCCGAAAACGTGTCGCTGCGCAGGCTTTGCAGCAGCTGCGGAATCAGCCCGGGCATGCGCCGCACCAGCGCCGCGCCGGACTGCTGGGAGGAAACGATGGCGGCGAGTGCGTCCAGCGCCTGGCTTTCCAGCGGCGACAGGTCGAGGCCGCTTTCTTCGGTGCGTTCGAACAGCCAGCTGTCATACACGCTATTGACACGGTCGGCCTGCTCGAACGACACCAGGCGCCGAACGGGTCGCGCAGTCGCCGACGGCGGCGCTTTACTAACAGCAGGGCCAGGCGCAGGGTGCCGTGCCGGAGCCGCGGCGCTACGCGCCGGGCCATTGAACAACTGCTGCAACCACTTGAACATCGTTATCGTTCCTATTTAGTATGTGAACCATTGTATCTGCTCCATTCGCTCTTGGAAACTTTGAGCCTCGTCAAACCGTGGGTATACGCCGCCCTTACGATGGCAGATGCAAATGGGAGGGGCGCGCCATGTCAATTGACAATACACAAGCGTTTTTGAGTTTCACCCTGGGCGGACAGGAATATGGCCTGGACGAGCGCCAGGTGCGCGAGCTATGCCAGTTCGATGCGCTCGACCGCTTCGCTGACGGCACGCAGGTGGTGCCGGGGGTGGGCCGCGCGCGCGGCGTCATCATGCCGATCGTCGACATGCGCGCCGCCTTTGCCGGCCACCCGCTCCCGTATGACCCGAACAGCGAGGTGATTATCCTGACGCTGTCGCACTGCGTCATGGCGATGGTGGTGGAGCGGGTCAACGGCGTGGTGTCGCTGCGTGCCGACCAGATCCGGGCGGTGCCGTGCTGCGACGGCACGGCGCCGGCCGACTACCTGCTGGGACTGGGCGAAGTGGACGGGCGGCGCCTGATCCTGGTCGACATCGACCGCCTGATGGCGATCGGCCGCCACAAGACCGACTGCCTGGTGTGAAAACCTAGGCCAGCAGCGTTTCGAGCTGCTCCTGCAATCCCAGCCACTCAGCTTCCAGTTGGGCCAGGTCTTTCGTGTAATAGGCCTGGTCCGCCATCACCGTTTTCAGCTTGGCCTTGTTGGCCGCGTCGTAGATCGACGGCACGGCCAGCGCGGCGTCGACCAGCGCTTTTTGCTCGTTGCGTTTGGCGATCTGCGTCTCCAGCGTCTTGATCTTGACGTCGAGCGGTTTGCGCAAGGTGGTCACGCGCTGGCGCTGCTCGGCGTCCTGGCGTTTCTGTTCCTTCTTGTCGACGACCGGTGCTACAGCGGTGTTGGCAACATCGGCGATGGTTGGCGCGGCCGGGAAGGCGGTCTTGTTGTCCTTGCCCGCAGCCGGCAGCACGTTGGTGCCTTTCCCCAGCTTGGTCTGGAACAGCCAGTCCTTGTAGTCGTCCAGGTCGCCGTCGAAGGGCTGCAGGCGGCCGTCGGCAACGATGATGAACTGGTCGGTGGTGGCGCGCAGCAGGTGGCGATCGTGGGAGACGACCACCAGCGTGCCTTCGAACTGCGCCAGCGCCATCGTCAGCGCTTCGCGGGTCTCGAGATCGAGGTGATTGGTTGGTTCATCGAGCAGCAGCAGGTTCGGGCGCTGCCAGACGATCAGTGCCAAGGCCAGGCGCGCCTTTTCGCCGCCGGAGAACGGCGCGATGGAGCTGGTGACCATGGTGCCCGGGAAGTTGAAGCCGCCCAGGAAGTTGCGCAGTTCCTGCTCGCGCGTGGTCGGGGCGATTTTCGACAGGTGCCACAGCGGCGACTCGTCGTGGCGCAGCATCTCGACCTGGTGCTGGGCGAAGTAGCCGATGGATAAACCTTTGCCCATGGTGGCGTCGCCGGTCAGCGGTGCCAGTTCGCCGGCGATGGTTTTGATCAGCGTCGATTTGCCGGCGCCGTTCACACCCAGCAGGCCAATGCGCTGGCCGATCTGCAGCGAGAATTTGATATTGCTGACGATGGTCTTGTCGCCAATCACGTCGCCGTGTTCATCCTTGATGTGGTAACCGGCATTCACGTCTTCCATCACCAGCAGCGGATTTGGCGCGGCCAGCGGCTCGCGGAATTCGAAGCTGAATTCGGCGGCGGCGCGCAGCGGTGCCAGTTCTTCCATCTTGGCCAGTGCCTTCATGCGGCTCTGGGCCTGGCGCGCTTTCGAGGCCTGGGCCTTGAAACGATTGACGAAGGACTCGAGGTGGGCGCGCTGGCGGGTCTGCTTTTCGAGGGCGCCTGCGGCCAGGATCATTTGCGCTGCGCGCTGACGCTCGAAGCCGGAATAGTTGGCCGTGTAGCGTTTCAGTTTGCGCTCGTCGATATGGACGATCACGTTCACGACTTCATCGAGGAAGTCGCGATCGTGGGAAATGATGATCAGGGTGCCAGGGTATTTTTTGAGCCAGTCTTCCAGCCAGATGATCGCGTCCAGATCCAGGTGATTGGTCGGTTCATCGAGCAGCAGCAGGTCGGACGGGCACATCAGCGCTTGCGCGAGATTGAGGCGCATGCGCCAGCCGCCCGAGAAGCTCGCGACCGGCTGGTTCATCTGCTCGATCGAGAAGCCCAGGCCCAGCAGCAGTTGTTCGCCGCGCGACTGCACGGTGTACGCATCGGCATCGGCCAGCGCGCTGTAGATATTGCCGATGGCGATACCGTTTTCATTGTTGTCCGGCAGGGCTTCGAGGCGGGCCAGTTCTGCCTCGAGTTTGCGCAGGGTGGCGTCGCCGTCGATCGCGTATTCCAGCGCGGCGCGGTCCAGCGCCGGCGTTTCCTGGGCCACGTAGGCCATGCGCCATTTGGCCGGGAAGTCGATCTCGCCCTGGTCCGGATGCAGTTCGTTGCGCAGCATCATGAACAGGCTGGATTTGCCGGCGCCGTTCGCGCCAATCAGGCCGATCTTGTCGCCGGGGTTCAGGGTGAGGTCTACGCTCTCGAGCAACGGCTTGGTGCCGCGCATCAGGCTAACATTCAGGAAACGGATCATGGGGTCTTTAAGGGAGATTCAAAGCGCGCACCGGCAAGGGCGCGCGTGGGAGGTTTATTGTTATTCGCGGTTACTGTAACTGGTCGGCGCGCAGCAGGAACACGGCGTTGTCGCCGCTGCTGGTGGTCAGCCAGGTCAGGCCCAGGTGGCCGAACGCGGCTTCCGCGTAGTCGTACTCGTTGCCGATTTCGACGATCAGGATGCCGTCAGGGGTCAAGCGCTCGGCGGCCCCGGCGACGATCAGGCGCACCAGGTCCATGCCGTCTTCACCGCCAGCGAGCGCAATCTGCGGCTCGACCAGGTACTCGGGCGGCAGCTTGCCCATTGAGGCGCTGTTCACGTACGGCGGGTTGGAGACGATCACATCGTATTTTTTGAACGGGACGTTCTGGTACAGGTCGGACGCGATCGGGTTCACCCGGCCATCGAGTTCGTATTTGCGGATGTTCATCTGGGCCACCGCCAGCGCGTCGGTCGAGATATCGACTGCATCGACGACGCTGTTGCCGAAGGCGTCGGCCAGCATGATCGCCAGGCAGCCCGAGCCGGTGCACAGTTCCAGCACGTTTTGCACCGCATCCGGATCTTCCACCCACGGGCTGAAAAATTCGGGAATCAGCTCGGCGATGAAGGAGCGCGGCACCAGCACACGCTCGTCGACGTAGAACGGGTAGGTTCCCAGCCACGCTTCGTTGGTGATGTAGGCGGCCGGCACGCGGTCGACGGCGCGCCGTTCGATCACGACCAGCACTTGCGTCACTTCGTCGGGCAGCAGGCGCGCGTCGAGGAAGGGGTCGAGGCGGTCGAGCGGCAACTTCAGGGTGTGCAGGATCAGGTAGACGGCTTCGTCGAAGGCTTCGGCGCTGCCGTGGCCAAAGAACAGCTTGGCCGCATTGAAACGGGAAACGGCGTAGCGCAGCAGGTCGCGCGGCGTTTGGAATGGTGTCGGATTCATTGTTGACTTTACTTATTGGGCCAGCAGCAGCGCCAGCGTGCGGCGGTAGATATTCTTAAGCGGATCGATGAAACGCAGGTCGACGTGTTCGTCGATCTTGTGGATGCTGGCGTTCGGAGGGCCGAATTCTATCACCTGCGGGCAGATACGGGCGATGAAGCGGCCATCCGAGGTCCCGCCGGTGGTCGACAATTCCGTTGTCACGCCCGTCTCGTCGAAGATTGCGCTCGACAAGGCGTCGGACAAGCTGCCTTTCGGCGTGAGGAAGGGCAGGCCGGACAGGGTCCAGGCGAGCTCGTATTCGAGGCCGTGTTTGTCGAGGATCGCGTGCACCCGTGCCTTGAGTTCATCGGCTGTGCTGGCGGTGGAAAAGCGGAAGTTGAAGTCGATCGACAGCGCGCCGGGAATGACGTTGTTCGCGCCGGTGCCGGCGTGGATGTTGGACATTTGCCAGGAAGTCGGCAAATAGTAGGCGTTGCCGGTGTCCCAGGCCTCGGTGGCCAGTTCGGCCAGCGCGGGCGCGGCCTGGTGGATCGGGTTCCGGGCCAGTTGCGGATAGGCGATGTGGCCCTGGATGCCCTTGATGACCAGGTGGCCGGACAGCGAACCGCGGCGCCCGTTCTTGATCATGTCGCCCAGGGTGCTTGACGACGTCGGCTCGCCGACCACGCAATAGTCGGGCGTCTCGCCGCGCTGTTCCAGCAGTTTGCAGACGATGGCGGTGCCGTCGACGGCTGGTCCCTCTTCGTCGCTGGTGATCAGGAAGGCGATCGAACCGTGGTGGTCGGGATGGCTGGCCACGAATTCCTGGCATGCCACGACCATCGCCGCGATCGAGGTTTTCATGTCGGCTGCGCCACGGCCATACAGCTTGCCATCGCGCTCGGTCGGGATGAACGGTTCAGACGCCCACTGCGCGGCGGGGCCGGTGGGCACCACGTCGGTGTGGCCGGCAAAGACGAACAGCGGCCGCGCGCTGCCGCGCCGCGCCCACAGATTGGTCACGCCATTCGAGGTGATGGTCTCGCACACAAAACCGAGCGGTTCGAGCAGGGCGATCAGCTGCGCCTGGCAATCCTTGTCCTCCGGCGTCACCGACGAGCGGGCGATCAGGGACTTGGCCAGCGCCAGGGTAGGGGAGTCCATCATTTGAAAACGCTTGCGTACAGGTCCGGCGTGAACCCGACCTGCAGCGCGCCGGCGCCCGCCAATACCGGACGCTTGATGACGGAGGTCGTGGCCAGCATCAGTTCCAGGGCCGTATCGTGGTCGACGACGGCGGCTTTCTGCGCATCGGTCAGGTTGCGCCAGGTGGTGCCCTTGCGGTTGACCAGCACGGTCCAGTCGCGCTGTTCCAGCCAGCTCGCCGCGGTGGCGCGGTCCAGACCCTGCTTTTTAAAATCGTGAAAAGTGAAGTCGACGCCGTTTTCAAGCAGCCAGGTGCGGGCTTTCTTGACGGTGTCGCAATTCGGGATGCCGTAGAGGGTGATGGTCATTGCGGGTTCGGGGAGAAGAAATAGTAACCGGGCGCCTGGCCCGGTCGTCGTACTTTAATTGTTGAGCGTGAACTCGGTGAACGACGTCGCGGTCGGGTCTTCGATCACGGGTGCGGCGGTGTCTTTCTTGCTGCTGTCGGGACCGTTGTTAAGCAGCCACAACAAATTGGTGGCGGAGTCCGCATTGGCCAGCGCTTCTTCCTGCGTGACCAGGCCCGACTGCACCAGCTCCACCAGCGCCGTCTCGAACGATTGCGAGCCGGGCGACAGGCTCTGGTCCATCGCGTCCTTGATCTGGCCGATATCGCCATTTTCGATCAGGTCCGACACATAGCGCGTGTTGACCATGATTTCGACAGCGGCGTGGCGGGTGCCGCCGGCCGCAGCCCTGATCAGGCGTTGCGAGATGATGGCTTTCACGCTTGAGGACAAATCCTGCAATAGCGCCGGGCGGTTTTCGATCGGGTAAAAACTGATGATGCGGTTCAGCGCGTTGTAGCTGTTGTTGGCATGCAGGGTGGCCAGCACCAGGTGGCCGGACTGGGCGTACGCCAGCGCCGCGGCCATGGTTTCCTTGTCGCGGATTTCGCCGATCAGGATGCAATCGGGCGCCTGGCGCATGGAGTTGCGCAGGGCGACGCTGAAGCTGGTCGCGTCGCTGCCGATTTCGCGCTGGTTGACGATCGATTTCTTGTGTTTGAACAGGTACTCGATCGGGTCTTCCAGTGTCAGGATATGGCCGGCGCGCAATTCGTTGCGATGGTCCAGCATCGAGGCGATGGTGGTCGATTTGCCGGAACCGGTGGCGCCCACGACCAGCATCAGGCCGCGTTTTTCCATGATCAGTTCGGACAGCACGGGCGGCAGGCCAAGGTCTGCCAGTGGCGGAATCACGGCCGGCACGAAGCGGAATACCGCCGAAATGCTGCCGCGCTGGCGGAAGGCGGACAGGCGGAAGCGACCCAGGTTGGGCACCGAGATCCCCATATTGAGCTCATTGTTCTCGACCAGTTCAGCCATCTGCTCTGGCGTCGTGATTTCTTCCAGCAACGAGACGATGTTTTCCTGTCCGAGCTTGTGCTGGTTGATCGGGATCAAATTGCCGTGGATCTTGATATGTACCGGCGAATTGACTGCGAAGAACATGTCCGACGCGTTCTTCTCTTTCATTAGCTGGAATAGTCGTTCCATTGCCATCGTGTTTCTCCTGAGGTGCTGCAACTCACTGCCGGTGGCAATTTTGGTCGACTATACGGAAATGCTTACACTGGTACAACTTTGTACGGCGCAAATGCGGCGCCGTAACAACGCTATTTAGATCCCGCGCAACAACTCGTTGATGCCGGTCTTGGCGCGCGTCTTCGCATCCACGCGTTTGACGATCACTGCGCAGTACAGGCTATGCGAACCGTCGGCGGAAGGCAAATTGCCCGACACCACAACGGAGCCGGCCGGCACGCGACCGTACGTCACTTCGCCGGTGGCGCGGTCGTAAATCTTGGTGGACTGGCCGATATACACGCCCATCGAGATGACCGAGTTTTCTTCGACGATCACGCCTTCGACGATTTCCGAACGCGCGCCAATAAAACAGTTGTCTTCGATGATGGTCGGGTTGGCCTGCATTGGTTCGAGCACGCCGCCGATACCGACGCCGCCGGACAGGTGGACGTTCTTGCCGATCTGGGCGCAGGAACCGACCGTGGCCCAGGCGTCAACCATGGACCCTTCATCGACGTAAGCGCCAATGTTGACGTACGACGGCATCAGCACGACGTTTTTGGCGATGAACGAACCGCGCCGGGCCACCGCTGGCGGCACCACGCGGAAACCGCCTCTGGCGAAATCCTCGGCCGTGTAGTTGGCGAACTTGGTCGGCACCTTGTCGTAGTACTGCATGGTGCCGTCGCCCGCCATCACGCTGTTGTTTTCCAGGCGGAACGACAGCAGCACGGCTTTTTTCAGCCACTGGTTGACGACCCACTCGGCACCGGTTTTTTGCGCCACGCGCAAGGTGCCGTCGTCCAGGCCGGCGATCACGTGGGCCACCGCATCGCGCACTTCGGCGGATGCGTTGGCTGGGTTGATGTCGGCGCGCTGTTCCCAGGCGGTGTCGATGATGCTTTGCAGTTGTTGGGTCATGGTAGGTCTACAGGTAATAAATCAGAGTTGTTGGCAGAACTGGACAATGCGCTGGGCCGCTTCCAGGCCCTCGTCGACGTCGGAGACAAGCGCCATGCGAATCCGGTTGGTGCCCGGATTGATGCCGTGCGCGTCGCGCGCCAGGTAGCTGCCGGGCAGGACGACGACATTATATTCGGCGTACAGGCGCTTGGCGAAGGCAGTGTCGGACAACTTGGTGCGGCTGACGTCGGCCCACAAATAAAAGCCGGCGTCGGGCAGCTCGACGTCCATCACGGTTTTCAGCAGCGGCGTGATGAGGTTGAATTTTTCCTTGTATAGCGCGCGGTTTTCCTGCACGTGGGCTTCGTCGCCCCAGGCCGCGATCGACGCGCTCTGCACCGGTGGCGCCATCGCGCCGCCGCTGTAGGTGCGGTATTGCAGGAACTGTTTCAGCACGACCGGGTCGCCGGCCACGAAACCGGAGCGCATGCCCGGCACATTCGAGCGCTTCGACAGGCTGGAAAACACCACCAGGTTGGTGTACGGACGCTCGCCGCCGCTGCGTTGTAACTGGTGCGCGGCTTCCAGCGCGCCCAGCGGCGGCGTGGCGCCGTGGTAGATCTCGGAGTAGCACTCGTCGGAGGCGATCACGAAACCGTAGCGGTCGGACAGCGCGAACAGCGTGCGCCAGTCGTCGAGCGACAGGGTAGCGCCGGTCGGGTTGCCAGGCGTGCACAGGTACAGCAGCTGCACGCGTTCCCAGACGGCGCCGGGAACGCTGCTGTAATCGCAGGCGAAGTTGCGCCCCGGGTCGGAGTTGACGAAATACGGGGTGGCGCCGGCCAGGTAAGCGGCGCCTTCGTAGATTTGATAAAACGGGTTCGGGCACAGCACCAGCGGATCGGGTTTGCTGGCGTCGACCACGCAATGGGCGATGCCGAACAGCGCCTCGCGCGAGCCGTTCACCGGCAGCACCATGGTGGCCGGGTTCAGGGGCGGCACATCGTAGCGGCGCTGCAGCCAGTGGGCGATGGCTTCGCGCAGTGCGTCGCTGCCATGCGTGCTGGGGTAGCTCGACAGGCCGGCGATGTGCTGCGTCAGCGCGCGCTGGATAAAGGCGGGCGTCGGATGCTTCGGTTCGCCGATGCCCAGGCTGATCGGCGTGTGGGCAGCGGAAGGCGTAACGCCGGCAAACAGCAGGCGCAGCTTTTCGAACGGGTAGGGGTGCAGTTGCTCGAGATGTGGATTCACGAAGGTCGCCAGTCGGTGCAAGGGAAACCGCATTATAGCGCCGTGCTTCCTACAGAACGCTGGCCCGCATGTCGGCGGCCACGACCCGGTTGCGGCCGGCTTCCTTGGCCTCGTACATGGCGCGGTCGGCGGCCACGAAAAATGCTTCGACTTCGTCGCGCTGGGTGGGGACCATGGTGGCCACGCCGACGCTGATGGTCAGCCAGTTCGAGGTGCTCGAGCGCGGGTTGGGCAGTGCCAGCGATTCGACGTGGGCGCGGATCGACTCAGCCAGCTTGAGCGCGGTCTCGGCGCCCGTTTCGGCAAACAGCAGCACGAATTCTTCGCCGCCATAGCGCGCCGCGATGTCGGTCGGGCGCAGCGCGTGCGATTCCAGTGCGGCGGCGACCTTGCGCAGGCAGGCGTCGCCGGCGGCGTGGCCCAGCTTGTCGTTATAGAGCTTGAAATGGTCGACGTCGATGACCACCAGCGAGAGCGGCTCGCCGGAGCGGATCGCGCGCAGCCATTCCTTTTCAAAAAAACTGTCGAAATGGCGGCGGTTGGCGATTTTCGTCAGCGGGTCGAGCAGGGCGGCGCGCTGCAGGGCGGTCTCGGACTGCTTGTGGTGCGTGATGTCGTGCAACAGGCCAATGAAGAGCGGCTCGCCGGCGTACATGGGCGTGAGCGTCAGGTCCATCGCGCGGGCGCTGCCGTCGCGGCGGCGGATTTGCACTTCGCGCGCGCCGCGCGGGTGCACCGTTTCCGGGTCGGCGCTCCAGGCGGCGAAATAGGCCAGGTATTCCTGGGTGACGCCGGGACTGAGCAACTGGCCGAGGGTCGCGCCGTCCAGTTCGCTGTGCTCGTAGCCGAGGTGGCGCTCGCAGGCCGGGTTGCTGTACTGGACGCGCCCGTTGGCTTCGATGATCATCAGGCCTTCGTCCATGCCGTGGACAATCAGGCGCAGGCGCTCGGCTTGCTGCTGCTGGCTGTCGGCGTCCGAGCGCATCAGCAATTGCGAGCGCACGCGCGCGCACACTTCGCCCAGTTTAAAGGGCTTGTTGATGTAATCGGCCGCGCCGGCGTCGAAACCGGCGACGACGTCGTCGGTATCGGTACGCGCACTCATGAAAATAACCGGGATGCGCGCCGTGGCCGGGTGGGCTTTCAGACGGCGGCAGGTTTCGATGCCGTCGACGCCTGGCATGACCACGTCGAGCAGGATCAGGTCGGGCTTGATGCGCTGGGCGATGTCGATCGCGCGTTCGCCCGAGGTGGCGAGGAAGGTCCGGTAGCCCTGCTGCAGCATGGTGGTGCGCAACACGCCCAGGTGGCTGGCTTCGTCATCGACGAGAAGCACGGCATGCTGGCGCGATGCGTTAATGACGGCTGCAGGCAAGAGGGGGATGGACATCCAGGGGCGCTCGGCTGATCGGGTTTGTTCTCAATCATACAAGCCCCCTGAACATAAAGGTAATAATTGTTTCTTTTTGTCTACATATTTTCGTTGCAGCGTTACAACTTTTAGTTAAATAAAGTTGAATCCGTTTTATTTCAATGGATATTTTTGCAACGATGTTGTTGATTGATCACTCAGTCAGGTTGGCCGTGATCAGTTTGCCCAAAATCGCAATGCCTTCACGGATACGTTCAGGTGGAACGGTGACGAACGACAGGCGCAGGGTATTTGTTTCGGGAGCGTTGGCGTAGAACGGCGCGCCGGGCACGAACGCCACCTTGGCCGCCAGTGCCTGGTCGAGCAGCTTCATCGCATCGATGCTTTGCGGCAAGGTGACCCAGATGAACATGCCGCCTTCGGGGCGGGTCCAGTGGACGCTGGTCGGGAAGAATTCGTCCAGCGCGTCGAGCATGGCCTGGCACTGCTGGCTGTAGAGCGTGCGGATGGTCGGAATGTGCTCGTCGAGGAAGCCGTCCTTGATGACGTCGTAGACCACCATCTGGGTCAGTTGCGCGGTGTGCAGGTCGGCGGCCTGCTTGGCCAGTTCCAGGCGGCGCACCAGCGGCAGCGGGGCGCAGACATAGCCCAGGCGGATGCCGGGCGTCAGCACTTTCGAGAACGAGCCCATGTAGATGACGCCGTCCGGGTTCATCGACAGCATTTTCGGGAACGGCGCGCCTTTGTAGCTGAGGGCGCCGTACGGATCGTCCTCGATCAGCGGCAGGCCCAGGCGGGCGCAGGTCTCCACCAGCTCGATACGGCGCGCGACGGACAGGCTGCGACCGGTCGGGTTCTGGAAATTCGGCAGCGCGTACAGCAGGCGCGCGCCTTCGGCCACGGCGTCGATCGAGGCCGGTACCAGGCCGTGGTCGTCGGTCTCGACCGAGGCAAATTCGGGGCGGTAGACGGAAAACGCTTGCAGGGCGCCCAGGTAGCTTGGCGTTTCCACCAGCACGCGCGAACCTTCGTCGATTAATACTTTACCCAACAGATCGAGCGCCTGCTGCGAGCCCGAGGTCATCAGGATCTGTTCTGGCGCGATGCGGGCGCCTTCGTTGGACAGGGAATGGGCAATCCACTCGCGCAGCGGCGCGTAGCCATCGGTCGGGCCATACTGCAGCGCGACTTTGCCGTTCTCCGACAACACTTTGTCGAACGAGGCTTTCATGCGTTCGACCGGGAAGGTCAGCGGCGAAGGCAGACCGCCGGCAAACGAAATGATGTCGGGGCGCTGGGTGATTTTCAGGATTTCGCGGATGAACGAGCTTTGCAGCTGGCTGGCGCGTTCCGAAAATTGCCACTGGATCGGGTTGGGATTGTCGATTTTCATATGTGTCTCATCAAGAAGGGCCGCATCGGTAGGCGGTCTGTGCAGGCCAGCCGGGTAGGCCAGCCGAAAGGGCGGACCGTGCCGGGTGGGCGCGAGCCGCGAAAAGGGGGCGTTGCGGCGTGCTTACGCCACTTCGACAATCATTTCGATCTCGACGCAGGCGCCGAGGGGAATCTGGGCCACGCCGAAGGCCGAGCGGGCGTGCTTGCCGGCGGCGCCGAAGACTTCGCCGAGCAGTTCGGAGGCGCCGTTGGTGACCAGGTGCTGCTCGGTGAAGTCCGGCGTGGAATTGACCAGGCTCATCACCTTGACGATGCGCGTCACGCGCGCGAGGTCGCCGCCGACGGCTTGCTGCAGCGTCCCCATCAGGTCGATTGCAATGGCGCGCGCGGCGGCCTTGCCTTCGTCCGTCGTCTTGTTCTTGCCCAGCTGGCCCACGTTCACGGAACCATCGGCATTTTTCGCGATGTGGCCGGACAGAAAAATCAGATTGCCGGTCTGGACATACATGACATATGCAGCAGCGGGCGTGGCCGGCGCGGCCAGGGTGATGTTCAGGGCTTGGAGTTTTTCGGTGACGGACATGGGATTCCCGGGGCAGGTTCAGTAAAGTCGCCATTGTACGACTTGCCCGCCGCGCTGCCCACCGCTGCCTGCCCCCAGAACCAACTGTAGGGTCAGAGTCGAATTGTTTGGCAATTTGCGAAGTTGCTCATTAATTCGACACTGACCCTAATTGTTGAGCAATAACTTATTTGCAATGTTGCAAAAGAATTAGGGTCAGAGTCGAATTGTTTGGTAATGTTTCCAATTAATTTGACTCTGACCCTAATTAAGGGTGTCGAGGTCGAAGCGCAGGTCGACGCGGTCGCGGCCGGAACGGTAGCCACCGGGCCAGCGGGCAATTTCGATGAAGCCGCAGCGTTCGAAGAAGCCGGCGGTGTGGGGGTGGGTGTCGACGGTGACGTAACGCGGGCGGTGCTTGCTCTTGGTCATGTGGCGCAGGCGGTGGTTCAGCAACGCGCGGCCGAGGCCGGCGCCGTGGCGGTCGGCGCGTACCAGGCCGAACACCAGCGTGGCCAGGTGGTAGAACGGCGAGATTTCGTAGCCGCCGAATGCGATCACTTGCTGCTGTTTGCCCTTGCCTTCGACCATCACGAACAGCGGCCCGTCGGGATCGTCCAGGCAGGCGCGCAACCAGCTCTCTTCCGAGGCCGGGAAATGGTCCGGGACGTTGGTGCGGAAGGCGGCCAGAACCTGTTTGCGGTCGGCGGGGCGGTAGCGGCGGATGCGGGTTTTCATGGGTCACATTCTAGAGGAGCGCCGGCGTTTCCACGGAGATTCATCTGCCGCCCTTGAAATCGTTGGTCATCCCCCAATATTGCTTCAATCAATACAACCTGACCCCTTAGAGGAAAACAACATGGCCGTCGCCGAAAAAGAGACCCTTGGATTTCAAGCAGAAGTCAAACAGCTCCTGCAATTGATGATCCACTCGCTGTACTCGAACAAGGAAATTTTCCTGCGCGAGCTGATTTCGAACGCATCGGACGCCGCCGATAAACTGCGCTTCGAAGCCATCAACAATGATGCGCTGTACGGCAATGACCATGAATTGAAGATCAAGGTCAGCTTCGACAAGGAAGCGCGCACCATCACCATCTCCGATAACGGCATCGGCATGAGCCGCGATGAAGTCATCTCGCACCTCGGCACCATCGCCAAATCGGGCACCAAGGAATTCTTCGGCAAATTGTCGGGCGATCAGCAGGCCGATGCCGCGCTGATCGGCCAGTTCGGCGTCGGTTTCTATTCCGGCTTCATCGTGGCCGACAAAATCATCGTGAATACCCGCCGCGCCGGTGAATTCGCGTCGGAAGGCGTGCGCTGGGAATCGAACGGCGAAGGCGACTACAGCGTCGAATCGATCGAAAAAGCCAATCGCGGCACCGACGTGGTCCTGCACCTGCGCGACGGTGAGGACGAATTCCTGTCGGCCTGGAAGATCAAATCGACCATCCAGAAGTATTCCGACCATATCTCCCTGCCAATCATGATGCGCAAGGAAGAATGGAACGAAGAACAGCAAAAGACCATCGTCACCGACGAATTCGAAACCGTCAATCAGGCATCGGCACTGTGGGCGCGCAACCGCGCCGACGTGACAAAGGAGCAGTACGACGAGTTCTATAAACACGTGTCGCACGATTTCCAGGCGCCCCTGGCCTACACCCATAACCGCGTCGAAGGCCGCAGCGAATACACCCAGCTGCTGTACGTGCCGAGCCACGCGCCGTTCGACCTGTGGGACCGCAACAAGCGCGGCGGCATCAAGCTGTACGTGAAACGCGTGTTCATCATGGACGACGCCGAACAATTGATGCCGGCTTATCTGCGCTTCATCAAAGGGGTGATCGATTCGGCCGACCTGCCGCTGAACGTCTCGCGCGAAATCCTGCAGGAGTCGCGCGACGTCAAAGTGATTCGCGAAGGCTCGACCAAGCGCGTGCTGGGCATGCTGGAAGAAATGGCGAATTCCGATGAGCAGGAAGGCAAGGATAAATATGTCACCTTCTGGAAGGAATTCGGCCAGGTATTGAAAGAAGGCGTCGGCGAAGATGCCGCCAACAAGGAACGCATTGCCAAGCTGCTGCGTTTTGCCTCCACCGCCAACGACAATGCCGAGCAAATCACGGCCATCGCCGACTATATCGGCCGCATGAAAGAAGGCCAGGACAAGATTTATTACGTCACCGGTGAAAATTATGTGGCGGCGAAAAACAGCCCGCACCTGGAAATCTTCCGCAAGAAGGGCGTCGAAGTGCTGTTGCTGACCGACCGCGTCGATGAGTGGATGCTGTCGTTCCTGAACGAATTCGATGGCAAGGAACTGGTTTCGGTGGCCAAGGGCGGCCTCGACCTGGGCGGCCTGGAAGACGAAGCCGAGAAAAAGGAACATGCCGAGACCGAAACCTCGTACAAGGAACTGGTCGACCACATGAAAGCGGCATTGGGCGACAAGGCCAAGGACGTGCGCGTCACGTTCCGCCTGACCGATTCGCCAGCCTGCCTGGTGGCCGATGAAAATGAACTGTCGGGCAACCTGCTGCGCATGCTCAAGCAGGCCGGCCAGGATGCGCCGGAATCGAAGCCGATTCTGGAAATCAATCCGAACCACCCGCTGGTGACGCGCCTGAAGTATGAAGACGCGAGCGGCGCCGCATTCGGCGACTGGGCCAACATCCTGTTTGACCAGGCCTTGCTGGCCGAAGGCGGCAGCCTGAGCGATCCGGCCACGTTCGTGCGCCGCATGAACGAGATGTTGCTGGCCAATTCGGCCAAGTAAAGCAATTCAGTTCTGCTAAAAAAAGGCCGCAGCGATGCGGCCTTTTCAATTGGGCGGCCGCTCAGCCCCGCCGCACGGCCATCTTCCGGCCCATTGCCACCAGCACGATCACCGCGAGCACGCACCCCCACTGCGCCAGCGCCAGCGGCTCCCCCAGCAGCAGGGCCGCCCCGGCCAAGCTCAGGAACGGTTGCAAGAGCTGGGTCTGGCCTACGCGCGCCACGCCGCCCAGCGCCATGCCGCGATACCAGAAAAAGAACCCGATGAACATCGAAAACACGGACACGTAGGCGAATCCCAGCCACGCCACCGCCCCGGCCGCTGGCAGGGCGGCGTGGCCGGAACATGCCAGCACGAGCAGCAGCGCCAGCGCGAAAGGGGCTGCCAGGAGCAGCGCCCAGCTGATCACTTGCTGGCCCCCCAGCGCTTGCGCGAGCCGCCCGCCTTGCGCATACCCGAGCCCGCCCAGCAGGATGGCCAGCAGCATCAGCGCGTCGGCCCCGTGCAGGCTGCCGCCGCCCTCGCGCAGGGCGAAACCGACCGTCACCGCTGCGCCGGCCAGGGCAATCAGCCAGAACCCGCCGGACGGCCGCTCGCGCCCCAGCAGCGCGGCCCAGATTGCCGTCGTCAAAGGCAACACGCCAACCAGGACCGCACCATGGGATGCCGGCAGGGTACCCATGGCAATCGAGGTGAGCCAGGGAAAGCCCAGCACGCAGCCCAGCGCCACCGCTGCCAGTGGCAGCGCTGCGGTACGTGGCGGCAGCGGCGCCCTGCGCCACCAGAGCCAGGCGCCCGCCAGGACCGCCGCCACCAGCGCGCGCCCCAGGGCCACGAAGGCCGGATCGAGTTCGCGCACGGCCAGCCGTGTACACGGCAATGTGAGACTGAAAATCAGCACCCCCGTCAGACCCAGCAGCATGCCACGGGTTTCGTCGGGCAGTCCTGCGGCGGAGATTGTCATTGCTGGGGATTGATGTGGCATCTTGGCTTTCAGAAAAGTGATTGCGTGAGGTAAGTCGCAGGGCTATGCTAAGCGACAATCCAAGTACAGTTGCAATACACTTTTCCACTTAATCCATAACCTGTGATGGTGATATGACCAGTACACCGCCCTTGGGCACCTTGCTGCGCGGCGCCGGCGAATCGCTGATCGACCAGGTCGTCCGCCTGGTTGCGGCCCGCATCGACGATAAATTGCTGCGCAGCGGCGCGCGGATGCCATCGATCCGCCAGTTCGCCGCCAGCCACGGCGTATCGGCCTTCACGGTGGTGGCCAGCTACGACAAATTGGTCGCCAGTGGCTACCTGACGTCGCGCCGCGGTGCCGGGTTTTTCGTGCGCGAACGGTCACCGCGCAACACCGGCACGGGGTCGGCAGCAGCAGCCGACGGCGCCGCAAGCGCGGCCGCCGCGCCGGCCATCGACGTCGTCTGGCTGATCCGCAATACCTTCCGGCAAATGCCCTCGGCCAACATGCCCGGCGCCGGCGTGCTGCCGGCCGAGTGGATGGATGGCGACATGCTGGCGCAGGCGCTGCGCGCGCTGAGTCGGCAAAGCAGCAAGCTCCTGATCAACTACGGCGCCGCACAAGGTTTTTTGCCCTTACGCCAGCAATTGCAGAGAAAATTGGCCGAACTGGATATTGGCGCAGCGCCCGAGCAATTCGTCACCACCGTCGGCGTCACGCAAGCGCTGAACCTGGTCGCGCGCGAATTCACCCGGCCCGGCGACACGGTCTTTGTCGATGACCCGGCCTGGTATCTGATGTTCGGTTCGTTCACGGAGATGGGCTTGAACGTGGTCGGCATCCCACGTCTGGCCGACGGACCTGATCTGGCCTACCTGGCGGCGATGGCTGCGCAGCACCGCCCCAAGCTGTACGTGATCAACTCGGTGCTGCATAACCCGACTTCCGGGTCGCTGTCGGCAGCCAAGGCGTTCCAGGTGCTGCGCCTGGCCGAAGGATACGGGTTCACGATCGTCGAGGATGACATCTACAGCGACCTTCATCCGGGTGGCGCAATGCAGTCGCCGACGCGCCTGGCAGCGCTGGACCAGTTGCAGCGGGTAATTTATTTGGGCGGCTTTTCGAAAACCCTGGCGGCCAATCTGCGCCTCGGTTTCATCGCAACCTCGCCCGAATGGGCGCTGCGACTGGCCGACCGCAAGATGCTGGCCACGCTCAGCACCAGCGATATCGGCGAGCGCGTGGTGTATAAAATCCTGTCGGAGGGCTTGTACCGGAAGCACCTCGAGCGCATGCGCGGCCGCCTCGACGCCGTGCGCGCCAAGGCGCTGCGGCAGATGGAACGCTGTGGTCTGCGGCTCGACAGTACGCCGGCAGCCGGCATTTTCGTCTGGGCCGACACCGGTCGCGACACCGTCGTTCTGGCAGAGCGGGCCATGGCCGATGGCCTGTTGCTGGCCCCAGGCTGCCTGTTTTCGCCGCGCCAGTTGCCGTCCACGCGCACGCGCCTCAATCTTGCATGCTTCGACGAACCGGCCGTGGTGCGCTTTTTCGACCGGGAGCTGGGCGGGTCCTGAAACGTCGCGCCTTCTTACCCGGCGCGCGCCAGCTTTCCAGTAAACGTTGCCAGCAGCGCCACGCCCTCGGGCCACGGCCCGTAGCCCGCATCGCCATTGATGTGCCCGGCATCCCCAATTTCGACCAGTTCGCTTCCCCACGCGCGCGCCCATGCGCGCGTGCGCGTGATGTCGGCGTATTCGTCATTGGTACTGGCCACGAGCAGCGAGGGGAAGGGCAGCGCCACCATCGGCACTGGTGCGAAGCCGTTGGCGTCGATCGGGTAGGAAGCGGCTTCGACATCGCTCGGCGCCACCAGCATTGCCCCGGCCACCTGCAGCGCCGACCCGGACAATGCCCACTGCGCCACCAGCATGCAACCGAGGCTATGCGCCAGCAGGATGGGCGGGCCGTCGCAGGCAGCGATGGCGGCATCGAGTTCGGCCACCCATTCATCGCGCTGGGGTGCCGCGAAATCACGGTGGGCAACTTTGTTCCAGTCAGGGTGGTCCGTCATCCAGTGGGTCTGCCAGTGTTGCGGCCCCGAATCCCACAAGCCGGAGACGACCAGTACATTGTTTTTCATGTGCCCTCGCAAAAGTGTCGAATGAGCCATATTGCACGACTCCCCGCGCAGGCGGGGATCCATCGCGCGTGAACAGTGCGCCGGCTTCAAAATTTTTTAAAAAAACTTCAAAAAGACCCTAAAGTTCCTGCGCGCGGTGCCGTTACAGGTATTGAGATACGGGGAAGAGCGTGTAAAGCGTCGTAAATTTGCGAAAAATATTTCTCAAAAGCGCTAAAGTTTCCCTAAAGCTTGACGTTAATTGAAATAAGTTCCCGGTGCGCTGGTCGTGATTTACCCCCGGCAACACGAAAATCTCCTGCTGTTTCCGCCTCGTTTTCATAGGGGCGCGCCCCTGATGCAACCCTGCATGTCAGACAAACCCCTATGGGGCTATCCGTCGTTTGCTGACGTAAAATACAGAGCATTGCCACTTCCGCTGAAGTTTCCGCACAGTCACAATCTGTCTCACTGGCAATACAAACAGCGCCAGGATCAACAGAATGACTGGGAGATGGAAATGACTGCAAACGACATGATGGCTGAGATCCGCGACGCTAACCTGAGCTACCTGATGTTGGCCCAGCAGATGATCCGTGCCGACAAGGTGACTGCAATCTTCCGTCTCGGCATTTCGGCAGACATCGCCGAACTGATCGAAGGCATGAGCAACTCGCAAATCCTGAAACTCGCCGGCGGCAACATGATGCTGGCCCGCTTCCGCTTCGACGACACCGCGATCCTGTCGATGCTGACGAACTACAACAAGGACCGCTCCCTGGCCCAGTCGCACGCCGCCATCCTGATGGCTGGCCAGCCGGTCGAAGAAATCGCCTGACAGCGTCAAGCCGGTTTCGATCAGTTATTCGTCAAGTCATACAGGAGCAGCGAACATGAGCAAAAAAAGCGTGGTATCGGAAGCCCAGGAAATCCAGCTGGCCATCGAACTGATCCAACTCGGCGCCCGCCTGCAATTGCTTGAGACCGAAGTCTCGCTGTCGCGCGAACGCCTGCTCAAGCTGTATAAAGAACTGCGCGGCATGTCGCCGCCAAAAGGCATGCTGCCTTTCTCGACCGACTGGTTCCTCACCTGGCAGCCGAACATCCACGCTTCGCTGTTCATCAATATCCACAAATTTCTGGTCCAGTACGCAGGCGCCAGCGGCATCGAAGCCGTCATGAAGGCCTATAAACTGTACCTCGAGCAAATGCCGCCGGAACCGGGCGAAGAGCCGCTACTGTCGCTGACGCGCGCCTGGACCCTGGTCCGTTTCTTCCAGAGCGACATGCTGAGCCTGGCCTGCTGCGACAAGTGCAAGGGCAAATATGTGGTCGACACACTCGATCTGAACAACGGTTACGTCTGCGGTCTGTGCCACATGCCTTCGCGCGCCGGCAAGACCCGCAAATCGAAAGAAGCTGCCACGGCAGCGGCAGCGGCAGCGGCAGCGGCGGCGCTCGCACTGGCGTGAGCGCGTCGAGAACTGGTCAGGCGAAGGGCGGGATGTGAATCCCGCCTTTTTGCGTATATGGCGTGCTCCCGCCGTGCAGGCGTTCCTGCTCCAATGCGCCGCTTTCGTGCCGACGCTGATCAGCGTCTGGCTGCTGGCCCGTGCCGGCTTCCACCCTTCCTATGCCAGCGCCGCCGTTATCCAGGGGCTGTTGGCCGCGCTGGTGACCCGCTGGCGCGGCCTGGCCGCCTGGTGGCTGCCGATCCAGTGCCTGTTTCCGCTGGCGCTGCTCGGCGCGCATGCGCTGGCGCTTCCTTCCTGGCTGTTCCTGACCATCTTCATGGTTCTGCTGGCCGTGTTCTGGTCCACCTTCCGCACCCAGGTGCCGTACTGGGCCTCCGGCGCGCGCGTCTGGCGCGCCGTCGCTGAGTTGTTGCCCGCCGGTCGCCCGCTGAAGGTGATCGATATCGGCAGCGGACTGGGTGGCTTTACGCTTGACCTGGCGCGGCGGCGCCCCGATGCGACCCTGACCGGCGTGGAACTGGCGCCGCTGCCGTGGTTCGTCAGCTGGTTGCGCGCAGCATTGACTGCAAGTCGCGCCCGCTTCGTCCGCGGCGACTACGAAAGCTTCGATTTTGCCGATTTCGATGTGGTTTTTTGTTATCTTTCACCGGCGGCAATGCCCGCGCTGTATGCCAAGTGCCTTGCAGAGATGAAAACGGGCAGCAAACTGATGAGTTATGAATTCGTTATTGCCGAGCGCACGCCAGACCTTGTCATTCCTATTACACACAATGGTGCCAGTCTCTACGTTTGGGACTTTTAGGAGACACATGGGGGAGTTTTTCTTGCCTCAGGGCTATTCTCACGCTAATCTAGTTCCCTACGTAAATATTTACTGAGTTCAACTTGTTGAGCTTGGCGGGTTGCCAAGGCGCCCGTGTCCATGGGAGTGTCGTTTGCTAGTTATAATTGGTTACATTATCGTTTGCGGCTCCGTATTTGGCGGGTTTGCCATGGCGGGCGGCCACCTCGCGGCACTGTTTCAGCCACTTGAGCTGCTGATGATCGGTGGCGGGGCGCTTGGTGCGTTTTTTGTCGGCAATAACGGCAAATCCATCAAGGCCACCATGAAAGCGATGCCGACCCTGCTCCAGGGTTCGCGCTACAACCGCGAGCTGTACATGGAAATGATGTCGCTGCTGTTCGACGTGCTGTCGAAAGTGCGCAAAGAGGGCTTGATGTCGATCGAAGGCGACATCGAAACGCCGGAAGCCAGTCCCGTGTTCTCGAAGTATCCAGGGGTTCTGTCCGATCACCACATCGTCGAATTCATGACCGATTATTTGCGTTTGATGGTTTCCGGCAACATGGACGCCTTTCAGATCGAAAACCTGATGGACAATGAAATCGAAACCCACCACCATGAGGGTGCGGTCCCGGCGCATTGCATCGCCAAGCTGGGTGACGGTTTGCCGGCCTTCGGTATCGTGGCGGCGGTGATGGGCGTGGTGCACACCATGGAATCGGTCGGTATTCCGCCGTCCGAACTGGGTATGCTGATTGCGCACGCGCTGGTCGGTACCTTCCTTGGTATTTTGCTGGCATACGGTTTCGTCGGTCCCCTGTCGTCGCTGCTGGAACAGAAGCTGGAAGAGTCGACCAAGATGTACCAGTGCGTCAAGGTGACGCTGCTGGCCAGCCTGAACGGCTACGCGCCCGCACTGGCGGTCGAATTTGGCCGCAAGGTACTGTATTCGACCGAACGCCCGACCTTCGCCGAACTGGAAGATCACATCAAGAAAGCCAAGAGCAAATAAGCCGTGATGACCTTGACCCTCCATATGATCGTCGTCGCCGGGAGCCGCCATGTCCGATGAAGGCTTGCGCCCGATTATCGTCAAGCGCATCAAGAAAACCGCCGGCGGTCACCACGGCGGGGCCTGGAAGATTGCGTATGCCGACTTCGTGACCGCGATGATGGCCTTCTTTCTCTTGATGTGGTTGCTCGGATCGACGGCCAAGGGCGACATGAACGGGATTTCCGAGTTCTTCAAAACGCCCTTGAAAGTGGCGATGGCGGGCGGGTCCGGCAGCGGCGACAGCACCTCGATCCTGAAGGGCGGCGGCAAGGATATCACCGCGCGCGATGGCCAGACCAAGAAGGGCGATATCGATACACCGAAGAAAAAAACTGCGGATCTGAAGGCGGCCAGGGCGGCCCTGCAGAAGGAAGAAGCGGAGCGCCTGAAAGCGCTGAAATCGCGCATCGAAGCGACCATCGAAGCCAATCCGCTGCTCAAGAAATACAAGAATCAACTCTTGCTCGACATCACCAGCGAAGGCTTGCGGATCCAGATCGTCGACGAAAAGAACCGCCCGATGTTTGAACTGGCCAAGGCCCAATTGCAACCGTACACCAAAGAAATTTTGCATGTGCTGGGCATCGTGTTGAACGAAGTGCCGAACCGGATCGGCCTGTCCGGCCACACCGATTCGACGCCGTACTCGAGCGATGCCGGCTACAGCAACTGGGAATTGTCGAGCGACCGCGCGAATGCGTCGCGGCGCGAGATGATTGTCGGCGGCATGAGTGACGGCAAGATCCTGCGCGTTGTCGGTCTCGGCTCCGCAGCCAACCTGGACAAGGCCGACCCGTTCAACCCGATCAACCGGCGCATCAGCATTGTGGTGATGAACAAGAGAACGGAAGAAGCAGTGATCCGCGACGGCTCCACCATCGACGTCGCCACCGACAGATCGTCCGATGATGACGCCGATGCGCCTGCCAGTACAAAAAACGCCGCCGCGACCGTCGCGCCGGATGTGGCCAAAGTGGTGGCGGCAGTTGCCGCCGTCAAATAACAGTCGGTTGAGCGGACTGGAGAGAAGAATGACCAGAAAAAAAATACTCGGTTCCCACGTCAAGCGCCTGCTATCGGGCGTGTCCGCCCATGGCGGGCGTCACTTGACAGAAGTGGAAACCGACTTGATGCAGACCGAACGCCTGCTGGAGGAAGCGGTCGAACGCCTGACGTCCAGTTTCATGGCGATTCACCACACGGTCGGTGCGCGCCAGAGCAGCATCGACCGGCTGCTGGCCGGCGGCACCGTCAGCGACGAGGACAGCGCGCGCCTGCAAGGCATGTCGGGTGAAATCGGCGCACACGTGAACTCGGCCATCACCAGCATGCAATTCCAGGACATGACGAGCCAGTTGATCGACCGCACGCTGAAACGCGTAACAGGTTTACGCGACTTCCTCGGCACGCTCAGTGCGCATGGCGACGATCTGATGCCGGATACCGGCAACGATGAGATCGTCGACCGCCTCGGCAAGGTCAGCATGGCGCTGGCGATCCAGTCCTTAGAGTTGCGCAGCGTGTTGCGCAAGTCGGTCAACCAACAACACCTGGACAGTGGCGACATCGAGCTGTTCTGAGCCGCTAACTATCCACACCAAGAATAATCAACAGGAGCATCACCACCATGGCAAAAACAATTCTCGCAGTCGACGATTCCAGTTCCCTGCGCCAGATGGTCGCCTTCAGCCTGAAGGCGGCGGGCTACAACGTGATCGAAGCGGTCGATGGCCAGGACGGCCTGGACAAGGCGCGTCAGCAGGCGGTCGACCTGGTGCTGACCGACCAGAACATGCCACGCATGGACGGTCTGTCGCTGATCAAGCTCCTGCGCGAGCTGCCCGACTACGCCAAGACCCCGATCCTGATGCTGACGACCGAATCGTCGGACGAAATGAAGCAGAAGGGCCGTGCGGCCGGCGCCAACGGCTGGCTGGTCAAGCCGTTCGACCCGCAGCGTTTGATCGAAGTGGTCAAAAAAGTCATCGGCTAATCCGGTGCGCCTGCCCATGAGCTTGCCACGCAATCCCGGATTGACGCCATGACGATCGACATCAGCCAGTTTTTTCAGGTCTTCTTCGATGAAGCCGAGGAGCTGCTCGCCGAAAAAGAGCGGCTGCTGCTGGGCGTCGACGTGGCCAATCCCGATCCCGAAGATCTGAACGCCATCTTCCGTACCGCCCATTCGATCAAGGGCGGCGCGTCGACGTTCGGCCTGACCGATATGACCGAGGTCACCCACATCCTCGAATCCTTGCTCGACCGTATCCGCAAGGGCGAAATGGCCCTGACCGGTGTCCACGTCGACGCGTTCCTGGCCGCCAAAGATATTCTCAAGATGCAACTTGACGGGCACCGCAACGGCGCCGACGTCGACCAGGATGCCGTTGCCGACGTGCGCATGATGCTGCAGGAGCTGTCGCAAGACGTCGTCGCCGCCCCGGTCGCGGTGGCGCCGTCGTTCCTGCAGGTGGTGCAGGCGCCGGCCCTGACGCCCGGTGAGGGCGCGCGCCGTTACCGGATTGAATTGCCGAAAGTGGAAACGCGCGACATCAGCGCACTGGTGGCCGAATTGGGCTTGCTGGGACGCGTGTCGGAAACGCCGCTCGACGGCGGACGCAGCGCGTTGATCGTCACGACCCACGAGTCGCTCGAAGACATCGTCGCGATCTGCTCGTTCGTGCTCGATCCCGACCAGCTGAAAATTTTTGAAGCGCCGGCCCTCACGCCGGAACAGCGCGCCATCGAAGACGCCGAGCGCGCCCGGGTCGAAGCGGATCAGGGCTTCGGCTTTTTCGACTTGACGGACGAGGCCCCGCCAGCGCCCGACTTGCGCACTGAAGACGAGCGCGGTTACGGCTTTTTCCAGCCGATTGAATTGATCCGCGCCGAAGCCGGCATCGTGGCCGAACCGCTGCTCGCGAAAGCGCTCGAACCACGCCCGGCAGCGCTGGAAGTGGCCGAAGTGGTCGAACCGACCGGCGAAAAACGCCGCAAGGAAGACAAGGCGGGCGGCGCGGAAGCCTCGTCGATCCGCGTCTCGGTGGAAAAGGTCGATCAATTGATCAACCTGATCGGCGAGCTGGTCATCACCCAGGCGATGATCGAGCAGCGCAGCGAGCACCTCGACCCGATGAAGGACGAACGCCTGCTGGCGTCAATCGGACAACTCACCCGCAACACGCGCGACCTGCAGGAAGCGGTGATGTCGATCCGCATGATGCCGATGGACTTCGTGTTCTCGCGCTTCCCGCGCATGGTGCGCGACCTGGCCGCCAAGCTGGGCAAGAAGGTCGACTTCATCACGAATGGCGCCGCAACCGAACTCGACAAGGGTCTGATCGAACGCATCGTCGACCCGCTGACGCACCTGGTGCGCAACAGCATCGACCACGGTATTGAAATGCCGGCCACGCGCGCCGCTGCCGGCAAGACGGAAAACGGGCGATTGTTCCTGTCGGCAGTCCACCAGGGCGGCCACATCATTATCGAAGTGGCCGACGATGGCGGCGGGCTGAACCGCGAGCGCATCCTTGCCAAGGCGAAACAGAATGGTTTGCCGGTCAGCGACACGATGCCCGACAGCGAGGTCTGGCAACTGATTTTTGCCCCCGGTTTCTCGACCGCGGAAAAGGTCACGGATGTGTCTGGCCGCGGCGTCGGCATGGATGTGGTGAAGCGCAATATCACGGCCATGGGCGGCGTGGTCGACATTCGCTCGGCGGCCGGGTTCGGCACGACGATCTCGATATCGCTGCCGCTGACGCTGGCCATTCT
Source organism: Massilia sp. S19_KUP03_FR1 (assembly GCF_036688685.1). NCBI lineage: Bacteria > Pseudomonadati > Pseudomonadota > Betaproteobacteria > Burkholderiales > Oxalobacteraceae > Massilia > Massilia sp. S19_KUP03_FR1. Next base: position 208,048 of record NZ_JAQQPS010000009.1, read on the forward strand.
CGACGGCATGTCGATCCGGTGTGGCGAAGAAGTCTATATCCTGCCGCTCGGTTTTGTGATTGAATCGTTGCAACCGAAGCCGGAAGATGTCAAGGACATCGCCGGAACCGGGAGCGTGATCAAGGTGCGTGGCGAATACTTGCCGCTGGTGCCGCTGCACTTGATGTTCGGCATTAACGCCCGCTACACCAATCCGTGCGAGGGCATTTGCGTGATCGTCGAGACGGAAGGACGCAAGGCGGCCCTGTTTGTCGACGAACTTGTAGGCCAGCAACAAGTCGTGGTAAAAAATCTTGAATCGAATTACCGCAAGGTGACCGGCATTTCCGGCGCCACCATTTTGGGCGACGGCGGCGTCTCGCTGATCCTCGATGTCTCGGCCTTGCTGCGCTCGTCGCGTCAGCTGGCCGGCGACGCGACGGTCAACGACCCCGGCGTTTTAACACTGTTACACACAAAGGAATAAAAGATGTCCATCCAGACCAGCAACAAATTGTCCGAAGCCCACGACGGCGCCGGTAGCGAGTTTCTCGCCTTTACCCTTGGCTCCGAAGAGTACGGCATCGACATTTTGAAGGTGCAAGAGATTCGCGGTTACGAAGCGGTCACCCGCATCGCCAACGCGCCAGAATTCATCAAGGGCGTGATCAACCTGCGCGGCATCATCATTCCGGTCATCGACATGCGCATCAAGTTCAAGCTGGGCACGCCGGTGTACGACCAGTTCACGGTGGTGATCATCCTCAATATCGGCGGTCGCATCATGGGGATGGTGGTCGACAGCGTCTCCGACGTGACCACCCTGATGCCGGACCAGATCAAGCCGGCGCCGGAAATGGGCACCGCGTTCAATTCCGACTACATGATTGGCCTCGGCACCATCGACGAACGCATGCTGATTTTGATGGACATCGACAAACTGATGTCTTCTAGCGAAATGGGTTTGATGGACAACATCGCCGCATAAGTCCGGCGTCGTGGTACATGAACAGTTCCGCGCAGCGACAAGCAACGTAAAGGCAAGACACCGTGCTGCAAAATAAACAGGAAACTGTCAAGGAATTCGACTTCACCCGGCGCGACTTCGAGCGCGTGCGGGGGCTGATCTACCAGCGCGCCGGCATTTCGCTGGCCGACAGCAAGCAGGAAATGGTCTACAGCCGCCTGGCGCGGCGCCTGCGCGCGACCGGCATCGTGTCGTTCGTCACTTATCTCGATGCGCTCGAAGCCGGGCGCATGGATGCCGAGTGGGAATCGTTCACGAACGCGCTGACGACCAACCTGACGTCGTTTTTCCGTGAGGCGCATCACTTCCCCTTGCTGGCAGAACATGCATTGCGCGTGCGCCCGCGCGCCGGTGAGCCATTGACAGTGTGGTGCTCTGCCGCCTCCACCGGCGAAGAGCCGTATTCGATCGCCATGACCCTCTGCGAAGCCTTCAACACCTTGACGCCGCCGGTGCAGATTATTGCTACCGACATCGACACGAACGTGCTGGCCACCGGCGCGGACGGTGTCTACGGCATGGACCGCCTCGACAAGATGGACCCGGCCCGGGCCAAAAAATTCTTCCTGCGCGGCAAGGGTGCCCAGGAAGGCTTGGCTCGTATTCGGCCTGAACTACGCCAGCTGATCACCTTCAAGCCCTTGAATTTGCTGGCCGATGGCTGGCCGCTGAAAGGCCCGTTCGACGTGATTTTTTGTCGTAACGTAATGATTTATTTTGATAAAGACACGCAGCGCAAGATTTTGTCGCGCTTTGTGCCGCTGATGAAACCCGACGCCTTGTTATTTGCGGGTCACTCGGAAAATTTCCTGTACGTCTCCGATGCGCTGCGCTTACGTGGTAAAACTGTGTACGAACTCAATAGCCGCGCCGCCTGATCCAGGCATCAACACCCGCCGCGCCGCGAGGCGCTGCGCACCACCGAGCCTCGAACATGGATTCAAACAAGCATTTCGCGACCAACGTTTATTACGACCGCACCTTCGACACCGACGCCGCCAAGATCTTGCCAGGTGAATATTATTTCACTAACAAAGATATGCTGATCGTCACCGTGCTCGGATCGTGCGTGTCGGCTTGCATCCGCGACCGCGTGAGCGGCCTGGGCGGGATGAATCACTTCATGTTGCCCGATGGCGGTGGCAGCGACAGCAACAGCCCGGTGTCGGCGTCGATGCGTTACGGCACCTACGCGATGGAAGTGCTGATCAACGATTTACTGAAAGCCGGCGCCCGCCGCGAAAACCTGGAGGCGAAAGTCTTCGGCGGCGGCGCCGTGCTGCGTGGTTTTTCTGCGATGAATGTGGGCGAACGCAATGCTGCCTTTGTCCTGAATTTCCTGAAAACCGAAAAAATGCGCGTGGTGGCGGAAGATCTGAACGATATCTGGCCGCGCAAGGTGTATTTTTTCCCGCGCACGGGCAAGGTACTGGTCAAAAAACTCACCCAGACCCACAACGACACGCTGGTCCAGCGCGAGCAGGCCTATGCCAAGCAGCTCAAATCGACACCGGTGGGTGGCGAAGTCGACCTGTTTTGACGAACCCAATAAGATAGAGACGCAGCATGAATAAAATCAAAGTATTGATCGTCGACGATTCCGCGCTGATTCGCAGCGTGATGAGCGAGATCGTCAATTCCCAACCAGACATGGAAGTGGTGGGCACAGCCCCCGATCCGCTGGTGGCGCGCGAATTGATTAAAAAGACCAATCCGGATGTGCTGACGCTGGACGTCGAAATGCCGAAAATGGACGGACTGGATTTTCTCGAAAAACTGATGCGTTTGCGTCCGATGCCGGTGGTGATGGTGTCGTCGCTGACCGAGCGCGGTTCCGAAATTACCATGCGCGCGCTGGAACTGGGCGCGGTCGATTTTGTTACCAAGCCCAAAATCTCCATCCAGAGCGGCATGCGCGAATATACCGACCTGATTTCCGATAAAATTCGCGCCGCCGCGCGTGCGCGCATTGCCCCGCGCAGCGTGCAGCCGGCCGCGCCGCTGACCGCGCTGCCGGCCTTGCGCAATCCGCTGACCTCGTCGGAGAAGCTGATCATTATCGGCGCGTCCACCGGCGGCACCGAAGCGATTCGCGAATTCCTGATGCAAATGCCATCGGATTGCCCGGGCATTTTGATTGCCCAGCATATGCCGGAAGGATTTACCACATCGTTTGCACGCCGGCTCGATTCGCTCTGCAAAATCAGCGTGGTCGAGTCTGCCGGAAATGAACGGGTATTGCCGGGGCACGCGTATATCGCGCCAGGCCATTCGCATTTACTGCTGAGCCGCTCGGGCGCCAATTACGTCACCAAAATTGAACAGACCGATCCCGTGAACCGGCACCGGCCTTCCGTCGATGTGTTGTTCCGTTCGGCTGCGATTGCCGCCGGCAAGAACGCGGTTGGCGTCATTTTGACCGGCATGGGCAAGGACGGCGCAGCGGGGATGCTGGCAATGAAGGAGGCAGGAGCGTATAACTATGCACAGGACGAAGCGTCCTGTGTCGTGTTCGGCATGCCGCGCGAAGCGATCTTGTTGAATGCGCATCATGAAATTGGCGCACTGCGTGCATTACCGGGGATGGTCCTTAATCACTTGGCAACACAAGGCGGCAGAGCGTTGCGCGTTTGATCCCTTCGACATGCTTTTCGGCGTTGTTTTATCGCCGTAGGGCAACAAAACTGCTATGCTTAGGGATGCTTAATCGCACGCCGAAGTCTATCGATAACCAGAGTAAAAGAATCAACGGAGTAATTCATGGCTGATCCAAAAATGCGTTTTTTAGTAGTGGACGATTTTTCAACAATGCGCCGCATTGTGAAAAATCTGTTGAAGGAATTGGGTTACGCCAACGTTGACGAGGCTGAAGACGGCGTCCAGGGACTGGCCAAGCTGCGCGGCGAAACCTTCGATTTCGTGGTGTCGGACTGGAATATGCCGAATATGGATGGCTTGACGATGCTGCAGCAGATTCGCGCCGATCCAGCGCTGTGCAAGTTGCCGGTATTGATGGTCACTGCTGAAGCGAAAAAAGAAAACATTATTGCCGCGGCGCAGGCCGGTGCAAACGGCTATGTGGTCAAGCCATTCACCGCCGCCACGTTGGACGAAAAACTGAACAAGATTTTCGAAAAACTCGAAAAAGCTGGAGCGTAAATATGGGCGAGCAGCAGGCCGCGGCTACTTCGCACGATGAAGTCCTGAGCCGGATTGGCCACATGACGCGCGCGCTGCACGAAAGCCTGCGCGGCCTTGGCCTGGACAAACTGATCGAGAAAGCCGCGAGCGATATTCCCGACGCCCGCAGCCGCCTCGATTACGTGGCGCGCCTGTCCGAAAAAGCGGCGCAAAAAGTGCTCAATGCCACTGATGCAGCCATGCCGCTGCAGGATACGATCGAACAGGGCGCCACCGATTTACGCGGCCAGTGGCAGGCCATGCTCGACAGCGATGCTGACGCGAACGCTCCCTGGCGCGCACTGGCGCTGCGCACGGTCTCCGAGCTCGACGCATCGCGCGCAGCCGTCAGCGGTACCAAAGCCCACTTGATGGACATCATGATGGCGCAGGATTTCCAGGATCTGACCGGGCAAGTGATCAGCAAAGTTGCTGCGATTACCCAGACGCTCGAGAAGCAGCTGGTGCAGATGCTGGTCGATTTCGCGCCGGAAGACGTGCGGCGCGAGCTCGACAACGGCTTGCTGAACGGCCCGCAGATCAATCCAGAAGGAAAAACCGATATCGTGGCCGACCAGGGCCAAGTTGACGACCTGCTCGACAGCCTCGGCTTCTGACCGCGTGCCGGATGGTTCCGGCCACGCTGTCCACCGTTCTCCGGTGGTTCCCACCTACGTTTCACCAGGCAAACTGACCATGCATCACACGAATTTCATTGTGCGTGAACCCTTGCTCGATCCAAAGCAAAGGGTGATCGGCTACGAACTGTCCTGGCAGCAGAACGCGCAACAAAACATCCGCGATGCCGACCTCGAGGCGCTGGTCGGCTTCGTTGCCGAGCACGTCAATGACGAAGAACGCGGCTGGCTGCTGCGCGACAAGATCCTGTTTCTCGATGCCGTGCCCGCGATGCTGTCGACCGATGCGCTGTTCGCGCTGCCACCGGAACGCACCGTGCTGACGATGAAGGCGACCGATCTGGCCAATGCCGACGTGCTCGCGGCGGTGCAGGGCCTGCGCGCCGGCGGGGTCGGCATCTCGATCCGCGGCAGCGATATCGGCCACCTTGGCGCCAATTTGCATCAGAGTGCGTCTTACCTGGAAGTGCAGTTTTCCGGCTCCGATGTGGGCGCCCAGGCGCGTGCGTACGCGGCGGCCAAGCAATCATCGGTGCGGATGGTCGGTCGGCCGGTGTCAACCTGGGCAGATTTCGATGCCTGCGCGGCGCTGGGTCTCGACGCCTTTGTTGGCAAGCTGCACCTGACCCCGCGGCCCGGCGTGCCGGTCAAGGGCATGAATCCGGCCCAGGGCATCATCCTGCAACTGATGCAAATGGTGCAGGCCAATGAAGACATTAACAAGCTGGAAAACGTTCTCAAGCGCGATCCGGCGCTGTCGTACAAGCTGCTGCGCTTCATCAATTCGGCGGGCTTTGGCGCGACGCGCGAAATTCAGTCCTTGAAGCAGGCGATTTCCATGCTCGGCTATGCGCCGCTGTATCGCTGGCTGGTGCTATTGCTGGCCACGGCCAGTACCAGCGGCTATTCACCGGTGCTGATGGAGACGGCCGTCGTGCGCGGCCGCCTGACCGAGCTGCTGGGCGCGACCGAACTGGGCCGCGGCGAGTCCGAAAACCTGTTCGTGGCCGGCATGTTCTCGCTGCTCGATCGCCTGCTGGGCCTGCCGATGAAGGAAGTGCTCGATACCATCCAGCTGCCTGACGAAGTGGTGCGGGCCTTGCTCACCCGTGCCGGAAAATACGGGCCGTACCTGGCGTTGGCCGAGGCGTGTGAACTCAATTCGAACCTGGTCGCCTCGCTGGCCAGGATGCTGAACATCACGCCACTTGAGGTCAACAAGGCACACTTGTCGGCCCTGGCCTGGGCCCAGAGCGTCAGCGCCTGACGGCAGGGGACGGTGTCCGCGCCATGCGACCTGGACCTGCTGCAGCGCTGGCTGACCGGCTGGAGCCGCTCGCGCGGCCTCCCGCTGCCGAGGCATGAGGGCGGTGGGCAGCGGGTCGACGTAGATTGGCCCGACCAGCAGCGCCGCCACGTATTTGCCGATGCTGGTGCCGCCCTGCGCGCATGCGCTGACGCGATCCACGATCCATTTATCTACGTCAAAGCCGCGGTCGATTGCGCCACCTTGCGCGCTGCGTTGCCAGAGCGATGGTCGATCGAGGAGCAGCGCTACCTGATGACGCATTCTGGCCCGATGCAGTCGGCGGCAGCGCTACCGGCGGATTACACCACGCTACTCACAGTCGAGCACGCGGCGTACGTCATCGACGTCATCGACGGCGCTGGTGCCGTGGCGGCAAGCGGCCGCGTTACCCTCAATGCCGGCACGGCCGTGTTCGACCGCATCAGCACCGACGCGGCGCATCGCCGCCTGGGGCTGGCAACTGCCGTGATGCTGTCTCTGGACCGATTGGCCACCCAGGCCGCCAGTACCGAGCGCCTTCTGGTCGCCACCGAGATGGGTGCCGCCCTCTACACCCACCTTGGCTGGCGCATCCTTGCACCGTTCGCCACCGCCTTCCTTCCCCAATGAGGGTCAGTGTCGAATTATTGCGCAATTGCCCAAATCCCCCTGCTTTTTAATGAGGGTCAGAGTCGAATTATTGAGCAATTGATCCGTTACTTACGCCGTGAATTGAATTCGCGTTAGGAATTTATTCGGAATCAATTGCAAAATTAATCGACTCTGACCCTAATTCTTTTGCAACTGATTTTGGCGAAGAATTATTGGGGTCAGTGTCGAATTGTTGAGCAATAGCTCGAGAGAATTAGCGTGGCGCGGGCTGGCTAGTATTGGTGTTCTTAACTACACTCGGCAAAATTTGCACGGCGACGCCAGATGCCATTCCTGGCGCACGGAAGACGCGCTGCGTCGCTTTTTGGAAATCTTCGGCTTTGGCGTGCGGAATATCGACAAAAGTTTGCGGGTTCAAGTCCACCAGCGGGAACCAGGAACTTTGCACCTGTACCATAATGCGGTGGCCGCGGCGGAAGGTGTGGTTGACGTCGGACATGCTGTAGTTGACGGATTCAATCTTGCCTGGTGTGAATGGTGTCGGCTGTTCGAAGCTGTTGCGGAACTTGCCGCGCAGCGGGTCGCCGCGCACCAGCTGTTCGTAGCCGGCCATCGAGACATCCGGCGGCGGCACGTCGCGGCCCCACTCGCGTGTCGGGCTCTCCGGATACGCGGGCGGATAGACGTCGATCAGCTTGACGACCCAGTCGGCGTCGGTGCCGGTGGTCGAGACGAACAGCTTCGGCATCACCGGACCGACAATTGTCACATCTTCTTCCAGCACGGCGCTACGGTAGGTGAGCACGTCCGGCCGGGTCGACGCGAAACGCTGGTCGGACACCATATATTCCTGCGGCACGCCCGTAGCGGAATAGGCGATGTATGGCACTGGCTTTTTAGGATCGCTGACATATTCGTCGTATGCCTGACTACCCGATGCGGCTAGTTGCTGCCAGCTCAGCGTGCCGTCGGCGCCGAAGTACAGTTCGCGTTGCTGTGCCTGCTGCGGGGGCCAGGTGGGATATTGGCGCCAGACATTGCTGCCGGTCTCGAAAGCATACACTTGCGCGGTGTTCTTGTTGGGCGCACCTTTCAGGTGCTGCTCAAAAAACGGAAACAGGATGGTCTTGCGATATTGCTCGCTCGTGTTGGCGTCAAATTTGACGTTGCCGAGCGCGGCACCATCGTTGCGTGCCCAGCCACCATGGACCCATGGACCCATGACCAGGCCATTGTAGATGCCCGGGTTCTGGCGCTTGATGGCCTGGTAGGTGCTCAGGGTGCCCTGCAAATCTTCCGCGTCGAACCAGCCGCCGACAGTCAATACGGCCGCCTTGATGTTTTTCAGGTGGGGCAAGATATTGCGGGTTTTCCAGAAGTCGTCGTAGGTCGCATGCTCGATGGTCGGGACCAGGAAGGCCTGCTGCTTCGGGTTGAGCGTCGCGACGATATTCGGCATGGTCAGGTGCGACAGAAAAAAGGCATAGCCGTCGTTGGTGCCGTAGTCGAACTGCTCGCGCTTCTTGGGCAGCGGCGTCGGATTCTTCTCTTCCGTGAAGGCCGAATAGAAATCGAAGTTCGCCGCCAGCATGAAAGCGCCGCCGTGATAAGAATCGTCGTTCATGTACAGGTCGGCAACTGGCGCTTGTGGCGAGGCTGCCTTGATTGCCGGGTGCGAATCGATGATGCTGCTCGAGGTATAAAAGCCGCCGTAGGAAATGCCGTTGATGCCAACTTTACCGTTGTTGTTGGCGACATGTTTCAGCAGCCAGTCGAGCGTGTCGTGCATGTCCTCGCTTTCGACACCCTGGCCACGGGTGCGCTGGGTATTGCGGTGCGGCGTCATCTCTTGCCACACACCTTCCGACATAAAGCGACCGCGCACATCCTGGCGTACGAAGATATAGCCCGAGGTTTCGAAGTCGTGCGACGGGCCGAGCGAAGTCGGATAGTAATCCACGCCGTAGTGGGAGTCGTCACCTACGCGCACGCCTACGCTGTAGGGTGTGCGGTCCATCAGGAAGGGATAGGTCTTGCTGCTGTCCTTGGGGACATAGACGACAGTGAACAAGCGCACGCCATCGCGCATGGGAATCTGGTACTCGTACTTGGTGTAATGCTCGCGTACGCTCCAGGGCGCTTCTTTGGCAGCATCCGTCATCGCAGCGGTGGTAACAGCAGCTTGCACCCCGCCCGCCATCAACAACATTGAAAGGGATAGAACGGACAGGCGCAGGCTGCTTGGCTTCATGGATTCCTTCGAGGCGGATTTAAATAGGGTCAGTGTCGAATTGATTGGAAATTTCAAAAGTTGCCAATTAATTCGACTCTGACCCTAATTTTTGAGAAATAGGTTTAATTAAATATTGCAAAACAATGAGGGTCAGTGTCAAATTAATTGGAAATATTACGAATTAAATCGACTCTGACCCTCATTGTTGGGAAGGGTGCAGGAGCAATTGCATGGGTTGCGTCAGTAACAGCGCGCTGTCGCGCAGTAGTTGGGGCTTGCCGACGGGGACGAAGCCGGCGCGTCGGTAGAGGCGGGTGGCGGCGCTGGCGGTCAGGGCCACACTCAGGTTGACGGCGTGGGCGTTTTTGCTGCGCGCCCAGTCGATGACGGCGTCGAGCAAGGCACGCCCGACCGCGCGGCCGCGGTACGCCGGGGCCACCCAGACCTGGTAGACATGCGCCTCCGTTGAACCGCCGTCGGGGTCGTGCGCCGCTTCCAGCTTGCCCCAGATCAGGCCGGCAGGGCCGCCGTCGCACCGGGCCAGCAAGGGGCAGGCGTCTGCCGAAAAAATCCCCGCCTCCAGGCGCATCTGCCAGAGCTTGTCCGGCCATTCCTGCTGCTGGGCCAGTTGCGCACCGAACGCGTCCGGCGCGTCGGCCAGCGAGGCCAGGCGCAGGGCGCGGTAGACCAGCCACTGCTGCGGCGCAAAGCGGGTGACGGTGACGGCGCCAGTCGGACGCATCAAATTTCCAGGTTGTCGATCAGGCGCGTGTTACCCAGTTTGGCGGCGGCTAGCACCACCAGCGGCGTCCCTTGGGCCAGGTCGCCCGCCGACGGCGGCTGCAGGTCGATGCGCTTGCGCACCGAGATGTAGTCCGGCTTCCAGCCGCGCGACGTCAATTCAAGCATCGCGCGGCGCTCCAGCTCGAACGTGTCGAGGTGGCCGGCGCGCATTTCGCTGGCGACAAAGTTCAGCGCGCGGTACAGGGCAGGGGCTTCGGCACGCTCGGCTTCCGACAGATACATATTGCGCGACGACAGCGCCAGGCCATCCTCGGCCCGGAACGTTTCGGCGCCGATGATCTCGGTCGGCAAGGCGAACTGGCGCGCCATGTTCCGGATGATCATCAGTTGCTGGTAATCCTTCTTGCCGAACACGGCCACGCGCGGCTGCACGCACGAAAACAGTTTCAGCACGACGGTCGTCACGCCGGTGAACATGGCCGGACGGAATTCGCCCTCCAGCGTGCCGCCGAGGTCGTCTGGCGGGCGCACGCGGAATTCCTGCGGTTCCGGATACAGATCCTTTTCGGTCGGCGCAAACAACACGTACACGCCTTCCTTTTCCAGTTTTTCGACGTCGGCCTGGAAGGTGCGCGGGTATTTGTCGAAATCTTCATTCGGACCGAACTGCAGGCGGTTCACAAAAATGGATGCCACCACCGGATCGCCATGCTTGCGCGCCAGGCGCATCAGCGACAGGTGGCCTTCATGCAGGTTGCCCATGGTCGGTACGAACGCGGTGCGCAACTGGCCGCTGAGCTGGTCGCGCAAGTCTTCAATAGAGGAAACGATTTTCATAAGATTTTCAGCAATGCTTAACGGTGCGGGGATAGCTTACGCCGGCGAATACGCCAGGCGTACGTAAATGGGCGCGAACGGTTCGGCCTGGGTAATTTCGATCAGGGTTTCCTTGGCCAACTCCAGCATGGCGACAAAGTGCACCACCACGATTGGCACGCCGGCCAGGCCATCGAACAGATCGGCAAATTCGACGAATCGGGTCGATTGCAGTTTGCGCAAAATGGCGGTCATGTGCTCGCGCACCGATAACTCCTGGCGCCCGATCCGATGGTGCTCGGTCAGCCGCGCGCGTTTCAGTACATCCATCCAGGCGCGCTGCAAATCACCTGGTTCAACGTCCGGCAGCGGCGGCGCGAGGCCCTGTTCGACAAATAGTTCGGGACGCTGGAAATCACGCTCGAACTGGGGAATGGCATTCAATTCCCAGGCCGCGACCTTGATCTGTTCATATTCCAGCAAGCGCCGCACCAGTTCCGCGCGCGGGTCGCCGACGTCGTCGAGCGGGCCATCGTTGCGTTGCGGCAGCAGCATGCGCGATTTGATTTCAATCAGCATCGCTGCCATCAACAGGTATTCGCTGGCCAATTCCAGATTGTGCAGGCGGATCTGGTCGACATACTTCAGATATTGCAGCGTCAGCTGCGCCATCGGGATATCGAGGATATTGAAGTTTTGCTTGCGGATCAGGTAGAGCAGCAAGTCGAGCGGACCCTCGAAGGCGTCGAGGAAGATTTCCAGCGCATCCGGCGGGATATACAAGTCGTTCGGCAAGCGCAGCAGCGGCTCGCCATAGAGGCGAGCAATGCTGACTACATCGATTGCGGGTTCGACACTGGCCGGCACGTCTTGCCCGGCCGCCTCCGGCAACATCTTATCCTTTGTTCTGGTAGACGTAGGCTTGCTGCGCCAGGCGCGATGCCTTCAGGCGGTCCTGCTCGTCGAGCGAGGTCGGCGCCTTGTCCCACAGCAGTGCGCGGCCGGCCACCTGGCCTGCATCAATTTGCGGATTTTTGGCTTTCAGGTCGGCGATGAACTTGGTGTGCTCGGACTGGTACAGCGAATGTTGTTTGGAGAATTTCATGGTCTTTTATAGGGCTACGTAAAAACGCATCGGCGCAACCAGCCATCTTACATGGGAAGCTGCGCCGTTTTGGCTTATTTGCTCGATCAAGGATGCAGGGTATTCAACTGACGCGCGATGATATCGTGATTCAGCCAGAGCACCGGCGCAATCTTTTCGGCCGCGCCGTAAAACATCAAGGGGCCGGCGCCTTCCAGCACCAGGGCGCTGAGGTGGTCGGTAATCAGCGCCTTTTTATCCTTGTGCTTGCTGGTGATATCTTCCGAGGTGCCGATCATGATGTCGGCCAGGGCCGGCGTGTTATCCATCGGCCAGGCCGCAAAATTGCGGAACGCGGCGCTGGTGGCGTCGTTGTTGTAAGCCTCGATGGTGTCGACGATCGATTGCAGCGACACGCCGTCGCCCAGCAATTCCTGGCAAATCGCCCATTGCTGGTCTGCCCATGCGCCGCCGCCTTCTTTTTTCAGGGCGGACAGCAGCGGGAACAGCGACAGTTCGACGCCAACGAAAATATCGGACGAATTGGTGCGGATTTCCGGGCAGTTGAAGACGGTCGCCGGAATGCCTTGCGCCCATGCCGCTTCGGTCACCGATTCCAGGCGCATCTTGGCGTAACCCTGGGTGTAATTGGTGTAAGTCTGCCACTGGTACTGGCCGCCGATCAGGATCTCGGTGCCATGGTAGCCGTACGCCGTATAGCGCACCTGGCCGCCGGTGCGCTGCACGCGCTCACGAATGGCGGCGCTGGTGGAAATCAGGTGCTGCAGCGTGTTGGCGGTGACTTCGTCGAAGTTCATCAAAATCAACTTGCCCAGGTCGCTGTCGAGCAGGGCGCGCGAGGACATGAAGCGCTCGCCACGACCTTTATAAATGCGGTTGGCAATGGCCAGGAATGCCTTGATTTTCGGAATGCCGCCAGCCATGGTGTGCGCGAAAAAAACGTTGGCGCCATCGGGCACCAGCTTGTCGATTTCGGCCATCGTGCGCGTGGCCGATTCGGTGAAGCGGCGCACGCCGACAGTGCGGCAAGCCTCGATCTTTGCCCAGTCGAGCTTTTCTTCCTGCCAGCCTTTGAGCGTCACGCCGGACAGCATTTCGGTCGGGTTCTGCTCGCCTTCCGGGGCATCCAGGTCGAAACCGGCCATCAGCGGAATATTGATGATCTTGCCGCCAAGCTTGGCTTCGGCTTCAGCCAGTTCGGCATCGTCCAGGGGGCGCAGGGCATTGTTCTCGTCGCGCCGGCCGACCGTGATGCCGACGATCGTCATGCCGGCCTTGCGTGCCTCGTCGATGAGGCCGTTCACATAGCCACGGCCGAACAGCTCGCCGAACAGGACGAACACATCGCCCTTGCGGAAAAACTTAGCTTGAGGAATGTGGCGCAGGGAAGTCAGGTCGGTCATGGATTGTTCACCAATATAAAAATGTTTGAAGGAGCGCCCGCGGGCGCCTGGTTCAAATAAAGGACGGCATTATAACGTTAGCGTATCCGCATTCCGGGCGTTGCACCGGCCATCGGATCGAGCAAATACAATCCCGGATTCTTTTTCTCATCGGCTGCCGACGCGCACAGCACCATGCCTTCGGAGACGCCAAACTTCATCTTGCGCGGCGCCAGGTTGGCGACCATTACCGTCAATTTGCCAATCAACTCTTCCGGCTGGTACGCCGACTTGATGCCCGAGAACACATTGCGCGTCTTGCCTTCGCCGACGTCGAGCGTCAAACGCAGCAATTTGCTGGAACCTTCGACGTGTTCGCAGTTGACGATTTTCGCCACGCGCAGATCGATTTTGGTGAAATCGTCGATGCCGATTTCGGGCGCCAGTTCCTCGACGTCACCGGCTTCGATGTCACCGGCGTCGAGCGCTGCCGCAGCAATGGCCGGCGTGGCGACGGCCGCCGTAGCGACGGCCGCCGTAGCGACGGCCGCCGGCTTGTCAAATAATTCTTCGACCATTTTCGGATCGATTCGTTGCATCAAATGGCTGTACGCACCAATGGTGCGGCCGACCATGGTATTGAAGACCGCGTCGCCGCGCGTATCGGCCCACGAGTACGTTGCATCGCCCAAAAATTCCGCCACGCGCGCGGCCACCTGCGGCAGCACCGGCGAGAGCAGGATCGTCAACTGGCGGAACAGGATCAGTGCGGTGGTGCAAACGTCATGCAGCTCGGCGTTTTTATCGGTATCCTTGGCCAGGATCCACGGTTTGTTTTCATCGACGAACTGGTTCGTGATGTCGGCAATTTCCATGATTTCACGCAGCGCCTTGCCATATTCACGCGCTTCGAAATTGGCCGCGATGCTGGCCTGGCGCTCGGCGCCGTTCGACGTCAATGCCTTGAAAATCCATTCCTGCGATTTCAGTGACAATTCGCTGGCCAATTTGCCATCGAATTTCTTGGCAATGAAACCGGCGCAGCGGCTGGCGATGTTGACGTATTTGCCGATCAAATCGCTGTTCACGCGCGCGACAAAATCGTCGCCGTTGAAGTCGAGGTCTTCGACTTTCGCATTCAGTTTGAATGCGATGTAATAGCGCAGCCATTCCGGGTTCATGCCCAGGTTCAGGTAGCGCAGCGGCGAAATGCCGGTGCCGCGCGACTTGGACATTTTTTCGTTATTCACAGTCAAGTGGCCGTGTACATTGACTTTCAGCTTGTCGATGACCGGGTGACCGGCAAAGTTCAGCATGGCCGGCCAGAACAGCAGGTGGAACGAGACGATATCCTTGCCGATGAAGTGGACTTGCTCGGTGGCCGGATCTTTCAGGAAGGCCTCAAAGTCGATGCCATGCTTGTCGCAGTAATTTTTCAGGCTGGCCAGGTAGCCCACCGGCGCATCCAGCCAGACATAAAAGAATTTGCCCGGTGCGTCCGGAATCGGAATGCCGAAATACGGGGCATCGCGCGAGATATCCCAGTCGGCCAGTTTTTCGCCGGCCTCGCCCAGCCACTCCGATACTTTATTCACCATTTCCGGCTGCAGGCGGCCCGGCGTATTCAGCCACGCCTTGAGGAAGGTGTAGCAGCGCGGGTCGGACAGCGCGAAGAAATACTGCTCCGACGGCTTCATGACGGGCGTGGAGCCGGTGAACACGGAAAATGGATTGACCAGTTCGGTCGGCTGGTAGGCCGCGCCGCAGACTTCACAGTTGTCGCCATATTGATCCTTGGCGCCGCATTTCGGACACTCGCCCTTGATATTGCGATCGGCCAGGAACATGCCTTTTACCGGATCGAAGAAGCGGTCGACGGTTTTGGTGACGATCAGGCCGGTGTCACGCAGCTTGCGGTAGATGCCTTGCGACAGCTCGACGTTTTCCGGCGAATCGGTGGAATACCAATTGTCGAACTGGATGTGGAAACCGTCCAGGTACTGAGCGCGGCCGGCCGCGATTTTTGCCACGAATTCCTGCGGCGTGATGCCTTCCTTTTCCGCCGCAATCATGATGGGCGTGCCATGGGTATCGTCGGCGCAAACGAAATGCACCTCGCTGCGGTTCCCGCCGGCATCCTTTTGCATGCGCTGGAACCGCACCCAGATATCGGCCTGGATGTATTCCATCATGTGGCCGATGTGAAAGGCGGCGTTGGCGTAGGGCAGGGCAGTGGTGACGAACAGCTTGCGGGTCATGGTGTGGCGCTTATCGATATTTGGAAATAAGCATTTTACCAGTCGATGCTGCCAATTGCGCAGCCACAGTTTCCAGACCTCGATGGAAGCATCAAGCGGTTTTGCGCTACACTGCGCGCTACCTTACCCGGAGAATTCCATGAGCATCACAGCAGAAGACGTCAAAGCGGCCCTATCGAAAGTCCTCGACCCGAACACGGGCAAGGATTTCGTGTCGATGAAATCGGTCAAGAACATCCAGGTCGATGGCGCCGCAGGTGCCACGAATATCGCGCTCGACATCGAATTGGGCTATCCGGCCAAGAGTCAGATCACAGCGATTCGCAACAGCGTGATCACTGCGCTGCAGGCCCTGCCTGGCGCCGGCAACATCAGTGTCAATGTCACGGTGAAGATCCTGTCGCACACGGTGCAGCGCGGCCTGAAAATCATGCCGAACGTGAAGAACATCATTGCCGTTGCCTCGGGCAAGGGTGGCGTTGGCAAATCGACCACCGCCGTCAACCTGGCACTGGCGCTCGCATCCGAAGGCGCCAGCGTCGGTATCCTCGATGCCGACATTTATGGCCCGTCGCAGCCGATGATGCTGGGCGTGTCCGGCCGTCCCGAAAGCCATGACGGCAAAACCATGGAACCGCTGGAAAGCCACGGCCTGCAGGTGTCGTCGATCGGCTTCATGATCGACCCGGATGAGCCAATGGTGTGGCGTGGCCCGATGGTCACCCAGGCTTTGCAGCAATTGCTTGACCAGACCAACTGGCGGCAACTCGATTACCTGATCGTCGACATGCCGCCAGGCACCGGCGACATCCAGTTGACCCTGTCCCAGAAAGTGCCGGTCACGGGCGCCGTGATCGTCACCACGCCGCAGGACATCGCGCTGCTGGACGCGCGCAAGGGCTTGAAAATGTTCGAGAAAGTCGGCATTCCGATCCTCGGCGTGGTGGAAAACATGAGCACGCACATCTGCACCAACTGCGGCCACACCGAGGCGATTTTCGGCCATGGCGGCGGCGAGAAGATGTGCAAGGATTTCGGCGTCGATTTCCTCGGCGCGTTGCCGCTGACGATGGCCATCCGCGAGCAGACCGATTCGGGCCGCCCGACGGTCATCGCTGACCCAACCGGCCCGGTGGCCGCGATCTACCGCGACATCGCGCGCAAGGTTGCCGTCAAGATCGCCGAGAAGGCGAAAGACATGACCAGCAAGTTCCCGACCATCGTCATCAAGAACGATTAAGACTTGAAGATCGCGCTGTGAAAATTGATTCGATCCGGGCGCGCCTGCGCGCGCTCGGCGCCTTGCCCCTGCACGAGCAGCGCGTGCTGCGCGACTGGGTGCAGGTGGCGCCGCACGAACGCGGCCGGCGTCAGCCGGTCGACTTCCTGCCGAAAGCGGTGCGCGAAAGCCTGCCGGCGCTGGACGCGGAACTTGCTGGCCTGGTGACACTCGTCAGCGAGCATCCCGGCGAGGACGGCTCTGCACGCCTGTTGGTGGCCTTGCAGGATGGGCAAAGTCTGGAGACCGTGCTGTTGCCGCGCGATGGCGTATGCGTGTCGAGCCAGGTGGGCTGTGCAGTTGGTTGCCAGTTTTGCATGACCGGGCGTGACGGCCTGATCCGCCAGGTCAGCAGCGGCGAGATCGTCGCCCAAGTGGTGCTGGCGCGGCGCCGCCGTCTCGTGAAAAAAGTTGTGTTCATGGGCATGGGCGAACCGGCCCACAATCTGGACAATGTTCTGGAAGCCATTGAGTTGCTTGGCGTGGAAGGCAATATCGCCCACAAGAACCTGGTTTTCTCGACTGTCGGCGATGCACGCGTGTTCGAGCGCCTGGGCGCCGGCCGCGTCAAGCCGGCGCTGGCCTTGTCGCTACATACCACCAAGCCGGCACTGCGCGAACGCCTGCTGCCGCGCGCACCGCGCCTGGCGCCGGCTGAACTGGTGGCGCTGGGCGAGCAATATGCGCGCTTGACCGGCTATCCTGTGCAATACCAGTGGACCTTGCTGGACGGCGTCAACGACGGTGACGATGAGCTGGACGGCATCGTCGACCTGTTGCGCGGGAAATATGCGGTACTGAACATGATTCCCTACAACACCATTCCGGACTTACCGTTCCGCCGTCCCAGTTGGGACAAGGCGCGAGCCATTGCCAGCGCCTTGCATGGGCGCGGCGTGCTGACCAAACTGCGCGATTCGGCGGGGCAGGATGTCGACGGCGGCTGCGGCCAGTTGCGTGCCCGGGTGATTGCCATCAAGGCAGCCTGAACGCAGTCAGGTCGCCGATGGGCAGGTCACGTTCGACCACCAGCCGCGGCCGCGCCACCAGCAGCGCGGCCACCGCATCGGGATGCATCGGCCGGTGAAATAGAAAGCCCTGGGCCTGGTCGCAGCCAAGCTGGGCCAGTGCCGCGTACTGCACTTCCGTTTCCACCGCTTCGGCAATCACTTTCAATTCCAGTTTGTGCGCAATCGTCACGATCGCGCCGGCAATGGCCAGCGCGCGCGTGGTGCGCTCATCGTGCTTGTCCGAGTCGGGCGCACCCAGGCGGCGCACGAACTGGCCATCCATTTTCAAAATGTCGATCGGCAGTTCGCTCAGATAGTTCAGGCTCGAGTAGCCGGTGCCAAAGTCGTCAATCGACACTTGCAGGCCGGCCGCGCGCAAGGCGGCGAGCGTACGGCGGTTGCGCGCCAGGTCATCCATCAGCACGCCTTCGGTGATCTCCAGGTCGAGGCAGCGGGGTGAAATGCCGGCCTGGGCCACCAGTTGCAGTATGCGCGTCACCAGGTCCGGGTCTTTCAGCTGGCGCGCCGACAAGTTCACTGCAATCTTAATGGCCGGCAAGCCAGCATCGACCCAAGCCCGGTGCTGGGCGCAGGCACTGCGCAGGACCCAGTCGCCGATCGGCACGATCAGCCCGGTTTCTTCGGCTAGCCCGATGAAGCGCGCCGGCTCGATGCGGCCGAATTGCGGATGCTGCCAGCGAATCAGGGTTTCGACGCCGATCACCCGGCGCGTCGCCAGGTCGACTTGCGGCTGGTATTCCAGTAACAATTGATTCTCGGCCAGCGCGGTGCGCAGGCCATCTTTTAGTGCCAGTCGTTCGTCCTGCGGTCCGGTGCCAGCGCCGCGGGCCATGTCGATGCTGTGTCCGCCGTTGGTGCGGGCCCGTCCCAGTGCCTGTTCGGCACGGCGCAGCAGGGCATCAAGGCTGCTATCCGCGCCCGGATAGAGGGCGATGCCAATGCTCAGCGTAATGAAGCAATTGCGCTGGGCGCTATTTCCCAATGGCAGTGGCGCCGCAAAGCGCTCGATGATCTTGGTGGCGACCTGGCGTGCGGCAAGCTCGTCACCGACATCTTCCAGCACCGCGATGAATTCGTCACCGCCCCAGCGCGCGACGGCGTCGCCTTCACGCAAGGCGCCACGCAGTTGGGTGCCGGCGTGCACCAGCACCGCATCACCCGCTGCCACGCCGAACGCTTCGTTAATCTCGCGAAACTTGTTGATATTAATGAGTAGCAGGGCGAGGGGCCGGCTGCCGCGGTCGGCACGGTGCATGGCGTGTTGCAGGCGCTCGCGCAACAGACGCCGGTTCATCAGGCCGGTCAGCAGGTCGGCATGGGCATCCTCGAACAGGCGCGCGCGCTGGGCGCCCTCGGCACACATCGTGTGTGCGTCGCTCCCGGCCGCGCTTGGCGGCGCGATGGCCGGCGGGGGCACAACCGTGTCGCCGTGGCAGGCCACGCGATTGCGCCCAGCCGACTTGGCCTGGTACAGGGCTTCATCGGCCCGACCGATCGCTTGTGAAATTGTTTCCCCCGGGCGAAATTGGGCCACCCCGATCGATACCGTCACGACAACGTCGGGTCCCACGTCGTCGCAGCGCATCTGTTCGATGCCCAGGCGCACCCGCTCGGCCAGGGTGATGGCGCTGGCGGCGCCGGTATCGGGCAGCATCAGCAGGAATTCCTCGCCGCCGTAGCGCCCGAAGGTGTCGCCGGGGCGCACCTGGCTTTGCACCGACTGGGCGAAGGCGCGCAGGACAGCGTCGCCGGCCGAGTGGCCCCAGGTATCGTTGATGTGCTTGAAAAAATCGATGTCGAGCAGGCACAGCGAAAAACGATGGCCGCGCTCGCTGGCCCGTTCGATCAGGCGGATCAGGTGGCGGCGGTTGTGGGTTCCCGTCAGTTCATCCCGGATAGCCAGTTCATTGATCGTGCGCAGGGCCTGCTCCAGATGCACGAACCCTTGCGTCTTGGTGAGCTCAAACAGCAGGACGAAGACAGTGACGACGATGAGCAATCCGAGGCAGCACAGCAGGTGTAGCGCAGAAAGTTGCCAGTTCTGGTCGCCAGCTTTCCCGGCGTAGAGTGCGACCAGTGCCGCGCAGGACAGGGCCAGCCAGCAAAGCGCGCTGCGCACACCGCCCAGGAACATGGCCACCACGGGCGCGGTGAGTAGCCAGGTGGCGGTGGGAGCGGTGATGCCGCCCAGGTGATAGCTGAGCCAGGTGAAGTTGAACAGTATTGCGCTAAGAAATAATTCACGCGCGATCAAGATGCTGCCCGTGCAACGCAGGACCAGTGGCGCGCTGAGCATGACCAGGCAGCACAGCATCGTTTCATTGGCGGCCATGTCAAAGCCCAGCCAGAGGTAGGCCAGCGCATACAGGGGGCCGAACAGGCCGGCAATAATGGCGGCGTTGACCACGTTCTGCGCGCGCGTGAGCAGGGCGCCTTCATTGCGCAATGCGGGCGGAATCGCCCAGCGCATCGCCGCGAGGTAGCGGTCGCCCCAATCTGCCTTGTCTGTTCTCATCCGCGACTCCGATCGCTGGCCGAAGAGTTCAGTGTAGGGAGGGCAACAACAGGGACTTTAATTTCCCGCAGGAATTATTGGATTACTGGCGCGCCTGTCGCGCGAATGGCACATGGTGGGGCGGTGCAGCAAGAGCCAGACATCAGCTCGGTCAAGTCTGGGACGCAGCATGCGATGCATGCGGGGCGCACGCGGGTTTTACGCGGCCCTTGCCGCTTGCCACTCCGTCACACGCACCTGGTTGCGGCCAGCGCGCTTGGCGGCGTACATCAGCTCGTCAGCATGGGCGATCAGGGCATGACTGGCAACAAGCGGCAACTGCGGCGACAGGTGCGCGCTGACGACGCCGAAACTGGCCGTGGTGGCGATATGCGCGTCGCCGCAGATGCTGCGCGCGCTGGCGAAACTGGCGCGCATGCGTTCGGCCAGGTCCTTGCCCTGGTCGAGGTTGGTTTCTGGCAGGATCAGCAGGAATTCCTCGCCGCCGTAGCGCACGACGGTGTCGATGCCTTCCCGCGTCATGGATAGCAGCAGGCGCGCGAAATCCTGCAGCAGTTTGTCGCCGGCCTGGTGGCCGTGGGTATCGTTGATGATTTTGAAGCTGTCGAGGTCGCACATGATCAGCGTCAGCGGCAGGCCATGACGCCGGGCGCGGGCGATTTCGCCGTCGAGCAGCCCGGCATTCAGGTGGCGCCGGTTGAAGGTGCCGGTGAGTGCGTCGCGGACCGACAGGTTGGTGAGGATTTGCTGGGTCCAGTATTGCTCGCGCAACAGATGGGCATCACGGCGGGCGGCGGCAGCGCCGAACAGGTTGGCCAACAGTAATAGCATTCCCATCGTCAGCATGCGGCCGGAATCGAGGGTGCCGAGTGCCATGGCCAGCGCCAGGAAGGCGCTGCTGGCAGCACATGCCACCACGATGGCACTGACCAGGCGATTCGGAATGAACAAATAGACGATCACCAGCATGATGGCCATTGACATGCCGTGCAGCAGCAGGTCATCGGGACGGAAGTCGACCACCAGCAAAAAGGTTGCCATGCCAAAGCTGGCGACGCAGGTGGCGGCGCGATAGGCCGTGCGGGCAGGGTCGAGGCTGCGCCGCGTCATCATTGCGCCGCCCAGCGCCACGGCGGCTACCGCAAGGCGCGCCAACAACAGCAGCATCGTGTGGCGGCTGTAGCCAAGGGCGGCGACATCGGTGAGGGCAAATGCCAGATAGAACGCTGCGCAAAACGTGAGCGACCGGCTCAGCTCGAGCGCGATCCGCGCGCCTTGCTCGCACAGAAAGGCCGCTTCGGTAGCGGGACACGTAAATTCGCCACGCCAGCGTGCAATCGCGCTGGACGCTGGTGAACCGGAGGGGGGAGGCAGGTGCATGGTGGCGGCGCGATGGAAATCGAATTCGACTGTAACGACTTATGACCTTTCTGTAAAGAATCTTGAGGTTTTCAGTATAGAAAAAAGCAACAGTGCTGTCGATGTGGTGGTCTGGACAGGTGGCGACGCCTTCCGGTGGGTCGCCGGCGGCGCTGCCGAACGCGTTAAAATAGCTTCTTTATCTTTTTGATACCTACGCCATGACTGTCGTCCGCACCCGTTTCGCTCCCAGCCCAACCGGCTACCTCCACCTCGGCGGCGCCCGCACCGCGCTCTATAGCTGGGCCTACGCGCGCCATTTTGGCGGTACTTTCGTCCTGCGGATCGAGGACACCGACCTGGAGCGCTCGACGCCGGAAGCCGTGCAAGCCATTCTCGACGGTATGCAGTGGCTGGGTCTGGCGCACGACGAAGGTCCGTTCTACCAGATGCAGCGCATGGACCGCTACCGCGAGGTGGTCGGGCAGATGCTGGCCGCCGGCACCGCGTACCAGTGCTATTGCTCTCCGGCCGAAGTCGAGGCGATGCGCGAGCGTTTCCGCGCGGCTGGCGAAAAGCCACGCTACGACGGCACCTGGCGCCCCGAAGACGGCAAGACTTTGCCGGTCGCGCCGAGCGGCGTGCAGCCGGTAATTCGCTTCAAGAATCCACTCGACGGCGACGTGACCTGGAACGATGTGGTGAAAGGCACCATCACGATCGGCAACAAGGAACTCGACGACCTGGTCATCGCGCGCCCCGACGGCACGCCGACCTATAACTTCTGCGTTGCAGTCGACGACTGGGACATGCAAATCACGCACGTACTGCGCGGCGACGACCACGTGAACAACACGCCCCGTCAGATCAATATCCTGCGCGCCATTGGCGCCCCGTTGCCGCAGTACGGCCACTTGCCGATGATCCTCGGCGCCGACGGCGAAAAGCTGTCCAAGCGCCACGGTGCAGTCAGTGTCATGGATTACCCGGAGCAGGGTTACCTGCCGGAAGCGATGCTCAATTACCTGGCGCGCCTGGGCTGGAGTCATGGCAACGACGAAGTGTTCACGATGGACCAGTTCTGCGAATGGTTCAACCTGGAACACCTGACCGCATCGGCAGCCCGCTTCGACCACGAAAAGCTGGGCTGGCTGAACAATCACTATATCAAGCTGGCCGACAACGAACGCCTGGCCGGTCTCGCGCGCCCGCGCATGCAAGCCGAAGGCGCCAGTTTCGACGGCGCCCCAAGTCTGCCGGCCGTGCTGGCGCTGATGAAAGAGCGCTCCAATACGGTGGTCGAACTGGCGGATGCCGCGATGCTGTTCTACCGCACGCCAAACCCGGACGCAGCCTTGCTGGCCCAGCACCTGACCGACGCCGTGCGTCCGGCCCTGGTCGACTTCGCCGCGCGCTGCGCAGACGTCGAATGGACCAAGCCGGCGCTGGCCGCGATGCTCAAGGAAGTGCTGGTTGCGCACGGCCTGAAAATGCCGCTGATGGCCATGCCGCTGCGCCTGCTGGTCACGGGGCAATTGCAAACGCCGGCCATCGATGCGGTGCTGGAATTGTTCGGCCGTGAGGTCGTCTGTGCACGCTTGCAGAAATTCATTTAAATGGCATTGCTAGGGTTTGCATAATGCAAGAGCCTAGTCTATAATCCTGCTTCTTCACCGGTACGGGGGTATAGCTCAGCTGGGAGAGCGCTTGCATGGCATGCAAGAGGTCATCGGTTCGATCCCGTTTACCTCCACCACGTTGAAGAAAGCAGTAGCCGTTTTAGTTCAGGGTCCCCATCGTCTAGAGGCCTAGGACATCACCCTTTCACGGTGAGTACAGGGGTTCGAATCCCCTTGGGGACGCCAAGATTCGGTGTAGTAAAGTAGTGAGTAGTACAGGCAGTATTTGGGGGGTATAGCTCAGCTGGGAGAGCGCTTGCATGGCATGCAAGAGGTCATCGGTTCGATCCCGTTTACCTCCACCAAGGTTTCGCTAGCAGTTTTAGCACCAGTTCAAGTCCCCATCGTCTAGAGGCCTAGGACATCACCCTTTCACGGTGAGTACAGGGGTTCGAATCCCCTTGGGGACGCCAA